>JAIOQJ010000009.1 GCA_021413475.1 Planctomycetota bacterium
AATTATCAACAGGCCGATGGTTCGATCGTCATCCCCGAGGTGCTCCGCCCCTGGGTCGGGAAGGATTGCATTCCCGCCCGGGTCAAGTAAGCTGAAGGGGCCTCTCTCCACCATCCATTCCGAGGTGTCCGGACATGCTTCGATCCCGTATAGCCTGGTTGGCACTTGTCGGCACGTTCATCGTCAGCCAGGCCGGTGCCGAGGAGGAATACGATCTTCGCGGGCCGGCTCCAATCAAAGGGCAAATCTACACCCTGACGGCCAAATCGACCGGCAAGGACCTGACGCGTACCTTCACGGTGATGGGCAAGAGTGCCGAGGAACGCTTCAGCGAAATCACAACCAAGAAGAAGGAAATTGAGGTCCTGAGTGTGCAGGGGTTCGAAATCTCCAAGATGCGCACCAAGATCCTTCAGGATCAACGCGATGAAATCGTCCGCAAAGGGAAGCGAGATGTAAAAAAGAGCGTCGAACGCGACCTGAACGGTCAGATTATCTACAGCGAACGGATGAAAACGGGTTGGAAGAACTCGCTCGAAGACGTGTCGCCTACCGATAAGCAAAAGAAACTTCTCAAGGAATATACCCCCTTCAAGGAAGAGGACATCCTATACCCCGCGGGCAAGGTCAAGGTCGGCCATGAGTGGAAGATCGACCCCGAACTCTTTGCCAGGGTTCTCGCCAACCAATTCGAAAGCATGAAGGCCACGGGAACCGGCAAGTTCCTCCGCGTGGAAAAAGTGGATGGCGAGGACCAGGCCGTCCTGGAAATGGAATTCCAGATTACCGGCAAGGAAAAAGAGGAATCTCTGATTCTTGACGTCGTGATGAAGGGCAAGGGGATCGTTTACCGTTCCTTGAAGCACGGTTTCGATCGCAAGAGCACGACGGTTCTCCAGATGAGCATGAAGGGCGGCGGCGAGGTCGACGGCCAAAAGATCGAGGTGGAATTCACCGGCACCACCAACGCGGAAGATGTCGTCGAGATGCGCATGAAAAAGGATTGATGAGCGTCTGTTTCGCAAAACCGATCGGATCCCTTTTGAGGAATTATCCATGACGGCACGATGTCTGTTTTTATGCCTGGCGATCGGCATCCCCACGATTTCCGTAGCTGCCGAAGAAACCTACGATCTCCGCGGACCCGGCCCCAAAAAGGGGCAAGTTACCCGCGATGTCTCCAAGTTCACGATGAAGAATGCGGACATGGCAGTCACCATCGGTGGCGGCGTCAAGCTCGAAGGCAAAATGGACATGGTCACCACCACCGAAAAGGAGGAAGTCGTTCTCGGCGTCGAAGGCCGCGACGTTACCAAGATCCGCACGAAATTGCTCAAAGACGAAGTGAAGCGCAAGACCACACTCGGCGGCGAAACTGAAGAGGAAACCGAGAAAAAGGCCCTCGCCGGGGAATTCATCTTCAGCGAGCGCGTGAAAGATAAATGGAAACACGTCCTCGAGGACAATACTCCCAACGACAAGCAGAAGAAAGAACTCAAGGACTTTGACAATCCGGAGAACGACGACGAGTTGTTCCCCAAGGACAAGGTAAAAATTGGCCATACCTGGGACATCGATCCCATCGCCTTCAAGAAAGTCATCAGTTCCAAGCTCTCGGAGGCCACGGGCAAAGGCAAAGGCAAGTTCCTTCGGCTCGAAAAGATCGACGGCGAAGAATGTGCCGTCGTCGAAATGGATCTCGATATCAAGGGCCGCATCAAGGACGAAGACAGCGATTTCAAAGTCGAGATGAAGGGGAAGCTCATCAGCTTCCGAGCACTCGCAACCGGCCTGGACATGAAGTATACAATTGAAGGTACCGCCAAGTTCGATGGCAAAGTCGACGAAGACGGCCAGAAGGCGAATCTCATGTTCTCCGGCAAGATGCTGGGCGAAGGGACGTCAAAGCTCGTCAAGAAGTGATGATCGACGGGCTTTTTTTCTTCGTAGGACGGCCTTCCTAGGCCGTCCTTGTGCTTGCGGACGGCCTAGGAAGGCCGTCCTACGAAAACAGCGCCCATGTTGGCAGGACGCAGTCATGTCTCCGATGGAGAAAGTCAAAACGTTCCCCACCACGCCGGGCGTTTACCTGATGAAGGACGCCGAGGGGAATGTCATCTACGTCGGCAAGGCGAAGAATCTCCGCAATCGAGCTTCGAGCTATTTCACCGAGATCGCGGCCGCCGAGCATCGGACCCGCGAACTCGTCAAAGTCATCGTCGATATCGATTTCATCGAGACCGAGACCGAGGTCGATGCCTTGCTGCATGAAGCGAGACTCATCAAGGACATCCAGCCGCGCTTCAACAAGGAACTCAAGGACGACAAGACCTTCCCCTACCTGCAAATCCGCATCCGCGAAGAGTTTCCCCGTGTCGAGTTCACTCGCAAGCCCCGGCGAAAAGGGGTGAAGCTCTACGGGCCCTTCA
This sequence comes from Planctomycetota bacterium, assembly GCA_021413475.1. Classification (GTDB taxonomy): domain Bacteria; phylum Planctomycetota; class Planctomycetia; order Gemmatales; family Gemmataceae; genus JAIOQJ01. The sequence continues at coordinate 2,430 of JAIOQJ010000009.1, forward strand.
CCAGTGCCCGTGGCCTGCGGCAAGCGATTCAGGTCTTGCAGCGAGTCTTTCAGTTTCGCACCTGCTCGCTCGATATCAAGAGTGCCGATAATCGCTGGCGCTGGTTTCGCCCGTGCCTGCTTCATTCGATCCGGCAATGCACCGCCCCCTGCAATTTACGAGTGACCCGCGAAGAATACCGGATGCAGATCCGAGGCTTGCGATTGGTACTTGAAGGCAAACGGCACAAGCTCATCCGGGAGATGGAAAAGAACATGATGGCCGCGAGCACGGCCCTGAACTTCGAGAAGGCCGGCCGCATCCGCGACGAGATTGCCGCCTTGAAGAAGCTCGAACTACGCGGCGACGTTTCCGGCAACGCCCAGCCCGAGGCGTTTCACATCGATCCCCGCAAAGGGCTGATCGGCCTACGGAAAGTTCTCGGCCTGAAGGAGAACCCGCGAAACATCGAAGGGGTCGATATCGCTCACCTGTCCGGCCAGGACACCGTGGCGTCGCTCGTCAGTTTCCTCGATGGGCTTCCATTCAAGCCGGGCTATCGCAAGTTCAAGATCAAGTCGGTGGAAGGCATTGATGATTTCGCGTCAATGCGCGAAGTGATCTTCCGTCGTTTTCGGCGGCTGAGCCGTGAGAACGAAATCCGTCCCGATCTTCTGCTGATCGATGGCGGCAAAGGTCAACTAAACGCAGCCCTCGACGCCTTCCGCGCTCTGGATTGCGAACCGCCCTGCCTGATTTCACTCGCCAAGCAGGAAGAAGAAATCTTCCGCCCCGGAGAAAGCGAATCGATCAAGCTCAGCCGCCACTCGGCGGCCTTGCGGCTATTGCAATACGTCCGCGATGAGGCTCACCGGTTCGCCCAGCATTATCATCATCAGCTACGTCGGAAGAAGCTCGAAGATGGCTGACCGCACGGCCTTCCGGCTCGCTGCCTGCTGAATCGCGTTCTCGCCGTGATAGAATAATTTGATTGGCAGCATCACGGGGAGTCGGCATGCGCATCCTTTTGACGAACGACGACGGCATCTACGCCCCAGGTTTGCGAGCATTACGCGAGGAACTGATGACCCTGGGCGACGTCACGGTCGTCGCTCCCGCGGCGGAACAGAGCGCGGCCGGACACTCGGTCACCTTGCTCGTTCCGCTCTTGATTCAAGAAGTTTTCGACGACCAGAAGCGTTTCCTCGGTTGGGCAGTCGAAGGGCGACCCGCAGACTGCGTCAAACTCGCTCTGCTCGAACTGCTCCCGGAACCGCCCGATTTGATCGTTAGCGGACTGAATGCGGGCTCAAACGCGGGGATCAATGTCCTCTACTCCGGCACCGTGGCAGCCGCCATCGAAGGCTCGTTCTTTCGGCTGACGAGCATCGCCTGCTCGCTCGGCTGGTCGAAGGGTAAACCGCTCGATTTTCGCACGGGCGCGGCCCACTCCCGCAAGGTAATCGAACAAATCCTCAAGACGAAGCCCACGGCCGGAACGCTCTTCAACGTGAACATTCCGAGCCTGGAGAACGGCCCGGTCAAAGGCATCCGCGTGCTGCCGCAGAACGTTGCACCGTACGTGGAGAATTTTATCCGGCGGGTCGATCCACGCGGCCGCACGTACTTCTGGCTTGGCAACGATTTCGGCTGCCCCGAACCGCATCCGGACACCGACGAAATCGCCCTTCGTGAGAGTTACATCACCGTCACACCCTTGCAATTCGATTTGACGAATCACGCAGCCCTGGCGGGCTTGCAGAAACACGAATGGACGCTGTGAAGCGGAGAGTTTTTCGATGGATATCCAGATTCGCGACGCGACCGAAGCCGACTTGCCGGCCATCGTGGAGATTTACAATCAATCGATCCCCGGCGGCTGGTCCACCGCCGACACCAAACCGATAACCGTAGCCGAGCGCGTGGAATGGTTTCGCAAGCACGACCCGGCGAAGCGTCCGTTGTGGATTGCCGAGATGGATGGGCAGATTGCCGCCTGGATTGGTTTATCGTCCTTTTATGCCGGTCGGCCAGCGTACGACGCGACGGCCGAAGTGAGTCTTTACGTCGCCTCCGCGTTTCACGGACGCGGCATCGGAGCGTTTCTGAAGAAACGCATGATCGAACACTGCCCGCGGCTTGGTGTGACCACACTCCTGAGTATGCACTTCGACCACAATCAGGCGACCCGGCGTCTGAACGATCGGCTGGGATTTCAGGAACTTGGCCATCTTCCGGAGAGTGCCGTCGTCGAGGGCAAGACACGCGGCCTGGTAATTTCGGCGTTGCGGATTCCCGCGGCCGATTGGATTTCATCCGTTTTCAATCCGTGGCTAAAAATTCTTCCTCTCAGCATCAATCAAGCCCCATGATCCCCACACGCGCCGCCCGGTCTTGCTTGTCAGGCGGGTACGCGGTGAATTCGGACATCCGCCACTGGCCGTCCGCATCCTTCGTGAAAACGGCGATGATCCAGTGCTCGATGTGTTTCACCCGCGCGGAGAAACCGATCTTCGCGTTCTTGTCATCAATCGGCCGAAATTCCGCTCGATGAAGGTTTGACACGCCGAAACCGGAAAATTCCGGGATGCTATCCGCTTGTTTCACCTTTTCTCGCAGTACCTTTTTGTCAATCTCGCCGCCGGCCATGGTCTTGTATTTGAATGAATCCGAAACGTGCAGGAACACGTCCTCCCATTTTTTGTCTTGCGACGACTTCGCCATCTCTTCCACTTTTCGGACCATTTGCTCGCGCGGGCTTTCGACGAAGCGATCAATCAGAAACAGAGCGAGCAAGGCCCCTGCCCCGGCCAGGAAACGCACCAAGTCGCCCGTTTTCTTGCTCCGTAGCCAAAACAGCCCGAGCAAGGCCACGATGATGATCACAAACACGAATAGCGTGGGCGACGGGTCGCTGAGTGCGGATGGCATGGCATGGGCCTCGAAGATGGGAGAGGAATTTTGCGGATGGCGAGCCGAGCGGCGTAAGCCGCCGGGTTATGCGTCAAACGAATCACGATTCGCCGTATAACCCGGCGGCTTACGCCGCTCGGCTCGCCAAAATAATACTCACTTCAACAACTTCGCCCCGTACACCGCGTGCGAACCGAGTTCCTGCTCGATGCGGAGCAACTGGTTGTACTTGGCGATCCGATCGGTGCGGCTGGCGGAACCGGTCTTGATCTGGCCGGCATTGGTGGCCACCGCGATGTCGGCGATCGTCACGTCTTCCGTCTCACCGCTGCGATGGCTGATAATCGTCGTGAACTGGTTCCGCTTCGCCAGTTCGATCGAATCGAGCGTCTCGGTGAGGCTGCCGATCTGGTTGACCTTCACCAGGATGCTGTTGCCGGCCTTCTTGTCGATGCCCATCTTCAATCGCTCGACATTGGTGACATAGAGATCGTCGCCAACGAGCTGGATCTTGCCGCCGAGATCCTTGGTGAGCTTCACCCAGCCGTCCCAATCGTCTTCGGCTAGGCCGTCTTCGATGGAGAAGATCGGCCACTTTGAACAGAGGTCTTTCCAGAGGGCGATCATCTCGTCGGACGAAATGATCTTGTCCGGCGCGCTCTTGAAGAAGCAGTAACCGTTCTTCCCCTTGTGCTTGGCTTCTTCGAAAAGTTCGGTGGTGGCGGCATCGAGAGCGAACGCGATCTGCTCGCCAAGCTTATAGCCGGCTTTCTCGACGGCCGTGGCAATGATCTGCAACGCCTCGTTGGCACTGCCGATATTCGGAGCGAAGCCGCCCTCGTCGCCGACGGAGGTATTCAGGCCCTTGTCGTGCAGCACTTTCTTGAGGCTATGGAACACCTCGGCCCCCATGCGCAGGCCATCGCGGAAGGTACTCGCGCCGATCGGCGCGATCATGAACTCCTGGAAGTCGATGTTGTTGTCGGCATGCTTGCCGCCGTTGACGATGTTCATCAGCGGCACGGGCAGCACCTTGGCGTTGGTGCCGCCGATGTATCGGTAGAGCGGCAGACCGACCTGGGCCGCGGCCGCGTGGGCGACGGCCATCGACACGCGGAGGATGGCGTTCGCGCCGAGCTTTCCCTTGTTCTTGGTGCCGTCGATGGCGAGCATCTTGGCATCGATGCCGAGTTGATCGAACACGTCGTGCCCGATCAGGGCCGGCGCGATCAGCGTTTTGACATTCTCGGCGGCCTTCAGGGTGCCCTTGCCGAGGTAGCGTTTCTTGTCGCCGTCGCGAAGCTCGACGGCTTCGTGAGCACCAGTGCTGGCCCCGCTGGGCACGGCCGCGCGGCCGACGACTCCGGAGCAAAGCGTGACATCGACCTCTACGGTCGGGTTTCCCCGGCTATCGAGGACTTCACGGGCGGTAATTTTCTGAATGGTAGCGTGTTTCATCGTGATTTGTGGCTATTTTGTGAAATTGAAGGAATCAAGATTCGAAGATGGGATATGGCGATGGCAGGCGGAAAACAAGGGGAAAAAGAAGAGGGCCCCGGCGGGTGCGATTGCCCGATGCCGGCGGAAGGAGTTCAGTTCATGGTGTCCATCGTCTTCCGCGGTCGAGTCGCGATCCATCGACCGGGGCCCCTGGCCTCGTGTCATGCGGTAGCATCCGGAACGTCGGGGGAACATTCTCGGACGGTTTTTGGAATCCACTCGGCGGCACTGATCACCATCGCGCCGGCCTTGCGTTCCCCACCACAATCACACGAGCCAATTTCTCAATGCATCAGATCGGAGAATTGTGTTATCGGTTCCCGCGCCCGATCACTTGAGAAGTCCTTGCCGGTCGAAGTTACTGTCGTTCCCATTTGGTTGCACGATTTACGCACACCCTGATGCAACGAGTCTCTCGTTTTTGCAACGCATTCGGGCTGTTTTGCAACGCAATCCGGCTGTTTTGCAACGCGTTCTTGCCGTTTTGCAACGAAACCTAGCCCTCGGCCGCCAGGTCGCGGAGGATGCCGAGGTTGATCGAATCCATGTCGGGATTCTCATCCGATTCCTTCGGCGTCTCCAGAATCATCGGTAGTTTTTGAAACTTTGAATCCTGCACGATCATCCGAAAAGGCTCAAGGCCGAGGCAACCTTGGCCGAGATGCTCGTGCCGATCAACCCGGCTGCCGAACGGCTTCTTGCTGTCGTTGAGGTGAAACAATTTCAACCGCTTCAGGCCGACAATCCGATCGAACTCGTTCATGGTCGCTTCGTATTCGGAGCGAGTGCCGAGAGCGTAACCCGCCGCGAAGATATGGCAAGTATCGATGCAGACACCCAGCCGTTTCGCATCGTCAACCTGACCAATGATGCTCGCCAGATGCTCGAAGCGATACCCAAGCGTCGAGCCCTGCCCCGCCGTTGCTTCCAGGAGAATCTTCACCTTGAACGATGGCGTCCGGGCGTGGGTCTCATCGATCGCCTGGGCCACTCGCTTGAGCCCATCCTCTTCACTCGCACCCATCAAGGCCCCCGGATGCGTCACAAGATAACTCAGCCCAAGCCGCTCGGCGCGTTCGACTTCATCCACGAACGCCTCGATCGATCGACGGTAGAGCGTTTCATCCGGCGAGGCCAAATTGATCAGGTAAGAATCGTGGGCAGTCGGGTATTTGAGGCCGCTCGCCTTGAGCATCTTCCGAAAGATGGCGATGTCATCGTCGGTCAACGCCTTGCCGAGCCACTGGTTCGAATTCTTCGTGAAGAGTTGGACGGTCGTCATGCCGTACGATACGGCCTTTTCGATGGCGTTGTGACAGCCACCCGCGATACTCAGATGTGCTCCGAAGAGGCGTTGCATGCGGGTGATGATAGGGCGAGATACAGGTCTCGGCGAGCCGAGCGGCGTAAGCCGCCGGGTGATACGACGATTTGCGTGCTTCACCCGGCGGCTTACACCGCTCGGCTCGCCAGGTCGTTGCTTTCAAGGGCGAACGACCTACAATTCCACTCCAACTCCTTCCTCGGAAAAAGTCTTCATGGAAATCGATGAGCCACTATACACGGGCCTTGTGGGATCGCTGGTTTCAGGTGAACGGCTGGCGGTTCTGGGGCCTGGTTTGCCGAATCGGTCAGTCGAGTGGATGCTCGCGGAGCTTACGCCGGAAGAAAGTTGTTTCCCCGGCCTTCGCGATCGCGATATGGCCCTGGCCTGCATTGCGGGTTTGTGGCTCTATCACGATTTTCTTGATGAATCTCACAAGATAAGCCAGGATCTGAGCACGCCGACCGGCTCCTATTGGCACGCGCTGATGCACCGCCGCGAGCCGGATGCTCCGAATAGCAAATATTGGTTCCGTCAAGTTGGCCATCATCCCGTGTTCGACTTGCTCACCAAGGAACGCGGCCAACCGTGGGACCCGTACGCGTTCGTCGACCGTTGCGAAGCGGCTCGCGATTCGAAGACCGAAGAAGAAAAAAAGTGCCGTCGACTGCAACTCCGCGAGTGGCAGATCCTTTTCGAGTGGTGCTGGACCAACGCGTGCGGGCCCAAGAATACCCGAAAAACCGAAGACGTTTGAACCACAGAGACACAGAAGCACAGAGAAAACAAGAAGAGAAGCAGAATACGTTCGTGCCCGAAACGAAGAATTTTAGCCACGGATGGAACACGGATTCAACACGGATAAAACCGGAATGAAGATGATGTTTTGGATTTCATCCGTGCCAATCCGTGTTCCATCCGTGGCTAAAATTATTCTCGTCTTTTCTTCTCTGTGCCTCTGTGTCTCTGTGGTTCAATTCCTACTGCCTTATTTCCCCTTTTTGCGAGACACCCATGCCCGACATCGACGACTTCCTCCGCGAACAAGGCCGTAAGCTCCGCGAGAAGGACGAAGCACCCAAGACGCGTGCCGAGTGGGACAAACGCCGTGCCGACTTGCGAGACAAGATGTTCACGGCCATGGGCGACTTCCCCGCCAAGCCGTGCGATCTTGAACCTCGGCAAATGGGTGTTCTGAAACGCGACGGCTACACGATCGAGAAATTGATCTTCCAATCGCGGCCGAATGTCTGGGTGACGGCCACGGCCTACGTGCCGGACGTGAAGGCGAAGGTCCCCGCCGTGCTGGTGGTTCACGGCCACTGGGCGTTCGCGCGGCGCGACCCTGTCGTTCAGGCCCGCTGCCTGGGACTCGTGAAACTCGGCTTCTTCGTGCTCGCCGTCGATGCCTTCGGATCGGGCGAACGCTTCACCGCGCCGGCCCGCGGCACGTATCACGGGGCGCTTTACGGTTCGACGCTGTGGCCGACCGGGCACACGCTCTTGGGGATGTGCGTCTACGACAATCGCCGGGCCGTCGATTACATCCTGAGCCGGCCCGAAGTGAATGGCAAGCTCGGCATCACCGGTGCCAGCGGCGGCGGCAATCAGAGCATGTATGCCGGGGCGCTCGACGAGCGGATTCAGGCCGTCGTTCCCGTCTGTTCGGTCGGCAACTTCCAGGTCTATCTCAAGGCCGCGTGCTGCGTCTGCGAAGTGTTGCCCGGAGCACTCACGTTCACCGAAGAAGGCGACGTCCTCGGCCTGGTCGCCCCGCGTGCCTTGATGGTGCTCAGCGCCTCGATGGACGCCATCCAGTTCAGCCCGACCGAGGCTAAGAAGAGCGTCGAACGCGCCCAAGCCATCTTCAAGCTCCGCGATGCCGAGTCGAAACTGAAGCACCAGATCTTCGAATCGAAGCACGACTACAACCAGCCGATGCGCGAAGCGATGTACGGTTGGATGACGTTGCAACTGAAAGGTGAAGGCAAGGGTGAAGCAATCCCCGAACCGAAACACGACATCGAAAAACCGGAAGACCTCGCCTGCTTCCCCGACCCTAACGACCGGCCCAAAGGTTTTCTGACGCCGCCGCTATTCGCCGAGATGGTCGGCAAGGAACTGATCGCCAAGGCGGACAAGTTGGAGCCCGATCACGCGGAGATGTGGGAAGCGACGGCGATGGTGATGCGGGCGGAGTTGAAGAAGATGGTGGGGCCGATTCCTAAGCTGCCGAAACAACTACTGATGGGTGTTGGAAATACCATGGGCCGAATGAGGAACCTTCAGTGGGAAGTCAGGCCCGAAGATGGCATTTTTCTAAATGGCGGAATAGGTTCGCAGATCGATTGCAAGCGCCTTCTTAAATGCGTCGTCCTACACCACGAAGGCATCAAATACGAACTGGGCAATTCTCTTGGTGGTAAGCTGCAACGAGCGGAGGCTGAGTTTTACCTATTGCCGCTTCGTGGAACAACGGCCGCTGACAAGCCGGCACGCGACGCGTCCGGTGGTGCGGTGGACCACAATAGTGCCGAGCATTCCGTCTGGATCGGCCGTCCGCTTCTGACTCAATGGGTTGTCGACATCCACGCCATTTTTACCGTCAATCTTGGCGATAAACACCCACGCAAGATCGCAGTCGCAGCGGGAGTCGCCGCAGTTCCTGCATTGATTGCTGCGGCGTGTTTTCCCAACCTCATTGATTACGTCATCCTCATCGACCCACCCGTCACCTACCTCACCGATACCCCGTACGCCGCCGGCACCCCAATGGGCATCCTCGCCCCCGGCATCCTCAAAGTCGGCGACATTCCGCATCTGGCGGGCCTGATCGCGCCGCGGCGGCTGATCATCGCCGGCGGGACGACCATGAACGGCAAGAAGCTGAACGAGAAGGAATTGCAGGCCGCGTTTGCCTTTACCAGCAAGGTCTACCAGGCGAACAAAGCCGCCGCGAAGTTGACGATCACCGAGAAGGCGGATTGGGAGAAGATTGAGTTGTGACGCGGCGATACGGAGTGCCAGCCGCGGTAGCGGCGGAACACGATAGCCCACGGCGCTAGCCGTGGGAACCGAGGGCACAACTGATTCAACCAGCCCCGGTAGGGGCGACACAATTCGTGCAGTGCAGCGATCCATGTGCCGCCGCTACCGCGGCTTTCGCTGTGGGCTACTGATTCCCACGGCTAGCGCCGTGGGCTACCAAGTTTCGCCGCTCCCGCGGCTGGGCGCTCGGCGTGCCGTCACATCGCCAACAACAAAATACTCCACCCTTTCCACAACCCCAACCCGACCATCGCCCCGATCAAAATCAAGGCGACGCCGCAGCGGACCAACCACACTCGGCGTTGAAAGCGCCGTTCGATTTCGGGGTCGCGGGCGACCTTTTCCAGAAATGCGATGCGTTTGTCGATCGTCGAGTGCTGCCAGGTGTGCAGCCAGCCGGTGAGCAAGCGGAAGATCCAGTTGAGCTTGCCGAGAATGCCGGTGCCGCGCCAGTGCGCCTTTTCGCGATTCAGGCCGTTGATGTCCTCGACTCGCCGCAAGGCGCGAATGAAGGCGTTAATTCCCGTGATGCAGAGGCCCTCTCCTCGGGGAGGAAGGATTGTCTTTTCATCGTGCCCGGGGCAGAACGTCTCACTGCACGAACCGGCCCGACAGCCGAAAATGTCGGCCTGGCGTTCGCACCGCCGGGAGATGAACCCGAACGCGGCGAACATGTAACTGCCCATGAACACGACCGGCGCGACCATTATCAACGAACGATATTCTCGCCAGCGGTCCACATCCGGAGGTTGAATCGCCTGCAACAACGCACCCATCACGATGAAGCTAATCATCAAAAAGAAGGCGTAATAGAGCATGTGGCCGTGGCGAACATGGCCGACTTCGTGGCCCAACACCGCGTCGACTTCGTCGTCGGACATTTCCTCGAGCAAACGGTCGGTGAAGATGACGTACCGAATCCACGGGACGATGCCGACGACCATCGCATTGGCCATTGCGCCGCGGGTGTCCCAATGATAAAGGCGTGCAAAGCGAAATCCGAGGCGGTGGGAGTTTCTCAGCAAACGTTGCCGCGTCTCACCGGCCGGCATTGGTTTCAATCCGAGCATGATGGGCAACACGAGAGGGAAAAACAGCAGAAACGCAGGCAAGACGAGTAGCGAAGCGAACGGCAACCATGCTTCACGCATGATCTCCGGATAGAACCGTTCCACGCCCTGCTGTCCCATGAGCAGGACCAGCGGCGCCAGCACCATGACCATCTGCTGGCGAAGCAGAAAAAACACATAGCCGCGACGGGACCAGAAACGATCCTCTTCTCCCGGTCCGAGGAGCAGATCGTGAAACGCCCGATCGGCATCGTAATAGAAGAACCACGAGCCGATCTGAACGATCAAAAACGGAGCGAGGATGAGCAATTCGCCACCAGGGATCAGGAACGAACGGCCGTCGTGAACGATCGTTCCCAGCTGGATCGCGGTCGAAGCCCAGCCGAAACCGAGCAGACTGATGCCGAAGCCAAACAGGTTCGCAAAGAAAAGCCAGGTCCGCACGGTGCCATAACGCCGGCCCGTCGCATTGCGGGATTCGGAGTTGTCCTCGAGCCTACGAAATGTTTGCCGGGCGATCGTTCCAGCCGCGAGGAGGAGGCAAATGACCAGCATGCCAGTGAAAAGTACGCTGCCAACCGTGCCGATGCCATAAGGTGGATCGGGCCAGTTGATGGGCAGGCAGACTGCCATCAGGCATATGAGCAGCAGAAACGGCATGTAATCAGTGGGAATCGATTGAAAAAAAGACCGGGGGACCGCCCGCCCGGACAATTCATTCTTCGTGCATGGTCAATGCTGTTGATCTATGTTCCGGCTCGTTCGAAGTCATTGGTCTTCCTGTGACGATTATTCCGGGTCGAACTTCTCTCCCGATCGTTGGGTTTGTCTTGTCAACACCGGTTAGTAGAGCGTATGCTCTTAATGCCTGATTCACCAAATGATTTGACCGCTTTGATTTCGAGGCAACGAATGCACCGCCTACTCCTCATCCCATTTCTGGGTCTATTATCGATTTCCTCGTCAACCACGCTCAGTGCCGACAAGGAAGCCCCCGCCCCGATTGCTGTCGCTGTCCTGATCCAACAGCTAGGCGATCGAAGTTACAAAATCCGGGTAGCGGCCGGATGCCGAAACGGATTACGCTGAAAATGAAGGACGCCAACATCGAGGATATCGTCAAGGAACTTGCCAAGCAGTCGGGCTACAAACTTCAATTTCAGGGCGGCCAACAACGGCGGATGACGATCGAAATGGAGAACGTCACCTACTGGCAGGCGATGGAAAAGCTCTGCAACGAGGCCGGGTTGTCTCCTGGTTTCGAGGAACAGCAGGGAATCGTTTACCTCTATCAACAAAACACCGTTTCCCCGTACACGCATCACACGGGACCGTTCCGTTTCGTGGCCCAGAATTTTAACTACAGCCGTTATGTTAACCTCGCGAACATCCCACGCACCGGGACCGATGCGAACCAGCAAGACAACAATTCGCTGAGTTTCGGCTTCATGATCCAGTCCGAACCGAAATCGCCGTTGCTCGCGGTCGGCCCGCCCAGGCTAACCAAGGCCGAGGACGAGAACGGCGTCTCGCTCTTGCCGCGAACGAACGACCAACAGCAGTTCAACGTGCAGTACAACGAAGGCAACGGATTATACCGGAACTTCCAACATTCGGTCGGTGTGCAATTGGCCAAGCCCGTGAAAGACGCGGCGCGAGTCAAGATCATTCAAGGGAAGGTACTGGTGACGCTGCTTTCTGGAACGAAAGCGGATGTGGTGATCGACAATCTCGCGGTCGGCAAGAAAAAACTTGTTGGCACGGGTGCCAACGCAGAGATTACCATCGAGGATATTTCAGAGCAAAACAAGGTCTGGACGCTGACCCTGCTCATCAAGCGAATCGCCAAGCAAGGCGAACACGATTACAACTGGATGAACAGCCTCCAGCAGAAAATGGAATTGCAGGACGCGAAGGGACGCAAGTACCAATCGAACGGCGTGAGCAATTACATCAATACATCCGAGACGTCTGTTCACGCGGCCTATCAGTTTTCCATGCCACCGAACGCCGAACTCGGCCCGGCCGTGAAACTCGTCCTGTCACGGTGGTTGACGATCAGCCAAGAGGTTGAATTCGAGTTCAAGGATCTGCCGCTGCCGTGAGTGAAGCCGCGACGCGAAGTCTTCGGAGCGGAGCGCTCCGCTCCGAAGACTTCGCGTCGCGGCTAACCGCGCGGTTCACGACGCCATCCAACCATTCTCATCCGACAATACCGATTCCATTCCACCTGCACCGACACGGCAACAAAGTTGCCGAAATTCCTCGGCATACTCCTCGGTCGAATGGTGCAGATGCTCGGTTTCGGCAATCAGCGGCAGCACCTCATGGCGGCGGACGCCATGCGAACGCAAAATGCGGCGGAACGGCTTCAAATCGTAGGCGTAGACGAACAACAATTTGTGCTCGTCGAATTGGACTTCGATCGGTCGGCCATCGGCAATCACGGCAACTCCCGTGCAGCCATCGTTGACGAGCAGATCTTCGAAATCACAAAAATGGCTGGCGAGGACCGGCATATCGATCTCGCCCCGGTGGTGGTCTTCATGACAATCACTGACGAAGTCATGGCTCGTTTCCAGCATGACATGCACGGTTTCCCCGAGCGGACGAAGCAATTCGAGGAATACCTCGAAGAGATGTTCCGAGGAAACAGAAGCGGCAAGCATCGGAATCCGTCGACGACTTACCGGATCGCGGAAACGCTCGAGACGATACCCCTCTGTGGGTACAATCGGAATTTTGGCGCTTGGTCGAACCGCTTCGGTCAAAGAAAATTTCCCGAATCGGTCGTGCCGAAGATGCATGGCGATAGGATTCACGTTTTCGAGGTCCCTTTCAGGTCGAAATGGTGGAAGGCGTGTTTTGAATCATCCCGGTAAATCAGGAAAATTAGTCAAAGGTGTCAATCCAGGTCGCCGACGGGGCCTCCGAGGCGTTTCCTTCTGTATTCTAGCACACGGGCAAGGGCCGAAGAGCGAATCCTTACCGATTCCGGGCCTTCTTCTGCCTGGGAAGTTCAGATCGTTCAGGTAAATCAGGTACAGGTCGGGCCTGAACCTTTTTCCTGCTTTAACTAACATCCCAATTGCAGGGAATGGTTGAAGAATTCGGGTAAATTGGGCGATAATGCAAGAAAGCGGCCATCGCGAGCCTCCACCGGAGAGCTCGCACCATCAGGGAGGGTTTCATGCGCGTACTATCCATCATGTTCGCGGTTGTGGTTTGTACCGTCGGCGAAGCGGCCGCGCAGCCGAGCATCCTCAAGACCACCCAAGACACCTGGGAAACCGTTTTCGCACGCGATAAAGAGGGGCGAGATCAGCAGATCGGTTACGCCCATCTCACTTTGGAACCATTTGTCGACAACGGAAAAAACGTGATACGGGCCACTCGCGAATTGCGGATCACGTTCAAGCGAGACGGCCAGTTGGCACAACTGAGGGCCGACACGGGATGTGAAGAACTCGAAGACGGCAAAGTCGTTGGCGTCTTCATGCGTCACTGGATCGGCGAAAATCAGGCTCTTTCAATGGAAGGGCAACTCGACGAGACCGGCAAGAAGATGAACATCAAGGTGAAATCGACGGTCAAAAACGAGTTTGCCGCCCCCTGGGATCCCAAGGTGATCGGCCTGGCTGCTGAATCATCTCTGCTACGTTCCAAGATGATTAAGCCGGGTGATTCCTTCACGTATCGTTATTTCGAAGCGACCATCAGCTCGATCGCCACCATCAAAGTCGAGGTCAAGAACATCGAGGAAATTCTCCTTCCTCGCGGCGGCAAGAAGAAATTGCTTCGCGTTGAATCCACTCCTGAAAAAATCCAGGATGTTCAACTGCCCGCCTCGACAATCTGGGTCGATCCCGAAACACGCGAACCCGTTATGACCCAGATCGACATGCCCGACCTCGGCCTACTAACTCTGCTCCGTTCGACAAAAGAAGTCGCCTCCGGGCCTCTGGGTAATGTTCCCGATTTGATGCGGTTGCAAACCATCCGGTTGGGGCAGC
>JAIOQJ010000592.1 GCA_021413475.1 Planctomycetota bacterium
AACGGGCTTGTGCCGCTGTATTAGCCGACCGGCCTCTTGATTGCGTACCTCGACCGTGATGATTTTGTCGCCGACGAGAATCGGCTCGCACTCTCGGTTGGTATGCCGCGTCAGCGGCCGGAATTCGCGGAGCCATACCGGCTTGCCGGCGAAATCGAAGCAGCCCATCGAGCCACAACGATTGAAGAACCAGACATGTTCTCCGTCTGCGATCGGCGCAAACACGGTCGCGTCGCTGAAAATCCCCGCCGTCTGGACAGGGTCTGTGCCGGGAAGATCGACCGTCCAGAGAATCTTTCCGGAGTCTGCGTCGAGGCAGTAACCGACAATGTTCGGTTCAAGACGATCGCTTGTTTCTTCCATCGGCCGGTGCGTCGTCACGAATGCGCGATTACCCCAAATCGTGACCGCGCTCTGACCGCCTTCCGGCAAGGTTGTACGCCACAGGATATTTTTGTCGCCAACGACCGACCACTTCAGCGGCGGCTCCGGTCCTTCCACTTTCCAATTGAAATTCGGTCCGGACGCCTGCGGCCAATGCTGGGCCGAGGCGACCGTCGACACCAATAGGGAGTAGCAGAAAATAAAATACCTAAACATGGCTCTCCAATCGTGGCCGTTTATCCGCACCGGCCGAGCAAGCGGACTGCCGGAGGTGGTTGACAGCGGTGCTGCTAACATGGTGAGGACTCGCGCCCTGTAATCCAGGATGCTGTGACACACCGCAGGGCAAGCGGCCTCGCGCGGTTTCCCGTCCCATGGCAAGCAGCAGGCATGACGGAACGAGGCCCCGTAGATAAGAAAGCCTCGGGTGAGTCCGTTCTCACCCGAGGCAAAACAATAGATCGACCAGCCGACGATTTACACACGCGGGATTTCGAAACCTGCACGAGCCTGACGCGAGAGCATGGCGGCCGCTTGGTCGTCTCCCTGGACTTTCTCGGCCTGAGGGTCCCACTTGATGACCCGTTTCAGTCGGGCGGCAATCGCCGAAAGATGGCAGGTGTTGAGCATCTGTGTATGAGTAAAAACATCAGACACCGGCAGACCTCCCTCGCGAATACAACGGTAGAAGTTGTCCTTGTGCCCTTCGAACGGCTTTCCCTTGTAGAGTTTCACTAGGTCTTCGGGGCCGAACTTGCCGTCGTCCCACTTCTCGTCAATTGGCGCACCGGTAATCTTACCGCGGTTGACGAACATCCGCCCCTTGGTCCCTTCGAACAAGATGCCGTTGTCGCCGCGACTGGTGAGGATCATCTCGACGCCGCCGGCGAACTTGCATTTCACCGCATAGTCGTGGCTGGTGTTGTAGCAGTCGTCGACCGTGGGATTACCGTCCTTGAAGGGAACCGGATGGTTGGCGTCGCTGCCGTCGATTTCGATCGGGCCCACGCCGGGCTTGTCGAACCCGAGAGCCCAAGTGGCGATGTCGACGTGGTGGGCTCCCCAGTCGGTGAACTTGCCGCCGGAGTACTCGTACCACCAGCGAAACTGGTAGTGGCAGCGTTTCTCGATGTAATCGACCTTGGGTGCCTGGCCAAGCCACATGTTCCAGTCGAGCTCTTTGGGAGGCTCAACCTTGGGGAAAGGACCGCCTTTGTCGCCGCCGCCGATTCCGCACGTCACCTTTTGAATGTCGCCCAACAAACCTTTCTGCACCATGTTCACGGCACGCAAGAATAAGTCCTTGGTACTTCGCTGTTGGGTACCGATGAAGAAGACTTTCTCCGGATACTTCTTGCAGGCGTCGCGGATCAGTTGATTCTCTTCCAGCGTCAAAGTCAGCGGCTTTTGGCAAAAGACGTGTTTGCCGGCCTGCAATGCCTCGATGGCGATCTTCGTGTGCCAATGGTCGGTTGTGACGATGCTCACCACGTCGACGTCTTTGCGATCAAGCACCTTGCGGTAGTCGCCGTACGCCTCGGCTTTACCCTTGCCGATATCCTTGTCTCCCTTGGCTTTTTCCGAGCGGCGTGAATCGACGTCGCACACCGCTACGATGTCGCCGAACTTGGCATGGGCCTTCGCGTCGCCCGTCCCCATGCTACCAACGCCGATGCAGCCGATTTGTGGGCGATCGCTCTTAGCATCGTTCGCGAAACACTTTTCATTCCACGAGAAGTAAGGGATCGCCGAACCGGCGGCGCCAACCGCAGCGGATTTCTGTAGAAAAGTACGACGTGTGACGGCCAATCGTTTCATCGCGAAAAGTCTCCGAAAGTTGATAGTCCAATTAGATGCGATTTTACGAACACCCGCAGGAGAGAAATCTCCTTTAATGAGCCTGCCTAAAGGCCGGGTGGTCGGCTTTCCCCCCGGCGAGTAAAAACGCCAGCAGATCGAGGATTTGTTCTTTGTCTAGTGTGTTGAGCTGGCCGACGGGCATGATGGAAAGCGCGGAGGGATTCCGTGATTCGATCGAGTTCTTGGCGATCTTATGCTCCTTCGCCATCGGCGGCGCCGTGTAGAGCGTCACCGTCTCTCGATCCTCGGTCAGCACGTTGCCCGCGACGATCGAGCCGTCCTCGAGTTCCAACGTGATCTTGCGATACTTTTCCTCGATGTTGCGCGAGGGTTCGAGAATCTCGTGCAACACGGCCTTCGGATCACCCTTATATTTCTTCACCACGTCGAC
>JAIOQJ010000593.1 GCA_021413475.1 Planctomycetota bacterium
GAAACTTTTCCATCATCGCCCACATCGACCACGGGAAAAGCACCCTTGCGGATCAATTTCTGCTCCAGACGGGCACCATCTCGCAGCGAGATTACCGCGCCCAGCTTCTGGACGGCATGGATCTGGAACGGGAGCGGGGCATCACCATCCAGATGCACCCCGTCACGATCTATCACAAATACAAGGGCGACACCTACGAACTGAATTTGATCGACACGCCCGGCCACGTCGATTTCGGTTACGAAGTCTCGCGCAGCCTGGCCGCGTGCGAGGGCGCGATCTTGCTCGTTGACGCCTTCCAGGGCGTGCAGGCTCAAACCGTTGCCAACGCCTTCCTGGCGATGGAAAATAATCTCACCATCGTGCCGGTGCTCAACAAGATCGACATGCCGACGGCCCGGCCGGACGAAGTCATCCTCGAAATGGAACACGCCGTCGGCTCGACCACGGGCGAGGTGTTGCGGGCCAGTGCCAAATCCGGCATCGGTGTTGCCGAGGTTCTCGACGCGATTGTCGAGCGCGTGCCGCAACCGCCGGGATCTCCCGATGCTCCGCTGAAGGCCTTGATTTTCAATAGCCATTTCGACACCTACAAGGGGGTTGTCGTTTACGTCCGCGTCATGGATGGCTCGATCCAGGTGGGTCAGAAGATTCGGCTGATGCGGGAAAAGATGGAATACACCGTCATCGAGGTGGGCCAGTTCCGCCCCGCGACGACGGCCTGCCCGATCCTGACCAGCGGCCAGGTCGGTTACATGATGGCTGCCATCAAGGACATCAGCGATGTCCACATCGGCGATACCGTCACCGACGCGGCGAATCCCACCGCGACCGCACTCGCCGGTTACAAAATCCCGCAACCGATGGTCTATAGCGGTCTCTACCCGACCAACAACAACGAATTCGAGGATCTCCGCGAGGCACTCGCCAAGCTGAAACTGAACGACTCGAGTTTCACCTTCGCTCCGGAAAACAGCGAAGGACTCGGCTTCGGCTTCCGTTGCGGGTTCCTCGGCCTTTTGCATCGCGAGATCATCGGCCAACGGCTTGAACGCGATTGCGAGATCGACCTGATCCACACCGCCCCGAACGTCACCTACGAGATTCTGAAGACCAACGGCGAAGTCATCATCGTCAACAATCCGCAAGATGTCCCGGATTCTGGGCAGATCGCGGAATTTCGCGAGCCGATTGTTAAAATCAGCTTCCTTCTGCCGGTCAAGAATATCGGCGACATCATGTCGCTCTGTTCCGATCGCCGGGGGATTTACGTTCGTACCGAGTATTTGAGCCCGACGCGCGCCATCATCGTTTACGAATTGCCGCTCGCGGACGTGATCTACGACCTTTACGATAAACTGAAGTCCGTTACGCACGGCTACGGCACGATGGACTACGAATTCATGGGCTATCGGGCGGCGGATTTGGTCCGGCTCGACGTGCTCGTTCACCACAATCGGGTTGACGCCCTGTCGATTATCGTGCATCGTGTTCAGGCCGAGCGGCGTGGGCGGAAGCTGATCACCAAGCTCCGCCAAGAGATCGATCGGCACATGTTCGAAGTCGCTCTGCAGGCCGCCATCGGCACGCGGGTGATCGCCCGGGAGACGATTGCCGCCCTTCGGAAGAACGTGACGGCCAAGTGCTACGGCGGCGACATCACCCGGAAACGGAAGCTCTGGGCGAAACAGGCCGCGGGCAAGAAACGCATGAAACAAGTTGGCCAAGTGGAAATCCCGCAGGAAGCGTTCTTGGCCGTGCTGGAGTCCGATGATTGATCATAGTACTCATCGCGCTCCGCGTGATGTTTTGCGATGCAACGGAGACATTCCGTTTGGCGAAAGCACATCACGCGGAGCGTGATGAGTACTGTAGTCCCGATGGAGAGAATCAGCGTGGAACGCGTCGAGCCAGCTATCGCCGGGCCCTCCGTTCCGCCGCTGCCGGTCGTCGATGCCGTTCCCGCCGAGTCTGAAGCACTTCCCCCGATTGCTGAAACCCTGCCGGACGAACCGGTCGCGAATGTCGTTACCGGTGATTCGCTCGTCGTGGTCGAGGAAAACGAATACTACGTTTTGGTCGCGCCGACGGCTTCACGCCGATTGGCCGAAAGTCTCGTCCTGTTCATCGCGGCGATTCTCTTTCTCCGCGCCATGGCGGTCGAACCATTCGGCGTGCCGACGGGTTCAATGGCTCCGTCCCTCATCGGCAATCACAAATGCCTCGTATGCACGCGATGTGGTTATTTGGTGCGCGTGGGCGAATCGGATAAACATCAGCCTTACCCGAAGGCGACCTGCCCAAATTGCGGCAAGCTGGACTTGGATATGAATAACGGCGCGGAGATCGCCGGCGACCGGTTACTGGTGGATAAAAACGTTTACAACCTCCGCAAGCCGCATCGTTGGGAGATTGCCGTCTTCCGTTGCCCGTCCGATATGACGAAGCCGTACGTGAAACGCGTGATCGGATTGCCGGGTGAACAGATTCTAGTTCAAGATGGCGATATCATGGTCAATGGCCAACTGGCCCGTAAGACGTTGACCCAATGCCGTGAGACTCGCGTGCTGGTTTTCGACATGAATCATCCCCCGAAGCCCGATGGCTGGATTAAACGCTGGGTCATCGAGAGCAAGCTCCCGCCCGCTGAAGGGGAAAAGAACGATCCGACCTTAACACTCGTCGATCATGAACTACGGCTCGATGCGCACTGGGCTACCCGCGTGCCGATTTGGATCGCGTACAAGCACCAACGTTACGATCCGGGGACGGGCCTCGATCGGGAGGACGTCATTCGCGACACGTTCATTTACAACGGGCCGGGTGCCGACGATCGGCCGTTGCCCGTCCACGATTTTACCGTGGAATTCGACGTTGAAATCATCGATGGATCGGGCCAGTTGTTGTGCCGGATCGGGGATGGGCTCGATCAATTAGTCGCGACTTGCCCGGTCGGAGCGCCGCAAGATGCCCAGCTTCGTCAAGAAAATTTCGGCATCGTCCGTTCGGTACCGCGAAAGCCTTTGCAAGCGAAGAAGACTTATAAAGTGGAGATGGCATTTGTCGATCGCCGTGTCTCGTTTGCCATCGACGATCGGGAAGTGTTCACGGCGTACGATCTCGATCCGGTGTTCACGCGGCCGGAAGTGCATTCACCATTCGCATTGGGCGTGCAGGGGATCAATGTCGTTGTCCGGAATTTGAAGATTTATCGCGACATTTACTATCGGGCGTCGGGAGATAATGCTGTCAAGGTTCCCTATCAACTCGGCCGCGACGAGTATTTCATGATGGGCGACAATAGCGCGAATTCGAATGATTCTCGATCGTGGCCAATACCGGGCGTCCCCGAACGAAACTTCCTTGGGAAGCCTTTTCTGTTACACCAACCTAGCCGGATCACACACTGGACGATCGGCGGGCGTGAACGTGTGTTTCAGTCGATCGATTGGTCGCGGATCCGGTTCCTGCGTTAGCCGAATCGTCCCGTTGCTATACTCCAGATCGTCGGAATTCGCTATTTGTTACTTCGTACGAAACCATTGACCGTATGGATGAAGATATGCCGCCTTCCGCGATGAACACGACTCCCGAATCAGGTCCGGTGAAGATATACACCGCCAACGGCAAAGAGGGAACGACCCTCGAGCCGCCGCGCGATTCGACGCGAGAAATCTTCGAGACCGTGGTTTTCGTCGTCGTCCTTGTGCTGATGCTCAAGCTGTTTGTCGCGGAAGCGTTCGTCATCCCGACCGGCTCAATGGCATCAACGCTCTGGGGCGATCAGGTTCGCTGTACCTGCCGCGAGTGCGGTCACGTCTTCCCGATCAACGGCATGGAGAATAATCTCCGCAAGTTTCCAGCCGACTATTTGTGTGAAAATTGCGGCTACCATGGCGACGAGAGCGAAGTGCGGCAGGACGCAACCTCTATTTCGAGTGGCGACCGGGTTCTCGTATCCAAGTACGAATACCACCTTCGCGATCCACAACGGTTCGATGTCCCCGTCTTCAAGTATCCCGTTGAGCCGTATGCCGCCCGGGAAATGCAGGGGATGAACTATATTAAGCGATTGATCGGCCTTGGCGGCGAGACCGTCGCCGTTTTCAATGGCGATCTCTACACGACACGGTCGCTGAAATACGATCACATCCCGAACGAACAAAAGCCCAAGGAGACGGACGCCTGGCAATTTCGCTACATGTATCCCAGCGACCCGAAGGCCGTGGAAACCTTCCAAGAAGGGAAATTCGAGATCGTTCGCAAGAGCCCGCCCGAAATTTTGGCGATGCGGCGGATCGTGTTCGATCTCGACAAACAGCCAAAGAGCCGGCAAGGAATTCGCCGCGTCCGTTGGGATAAGGATGTCGAAGATCCCGCCGGCTGGACGATGGAAACGGCTGGTTTCAAACACCAGGGGGAAACTCCGGGATTTGTGCATTATCAACACATCGATCCCTGGGACAAGGAATCGATTACTTCTTACCTGATTGCCGACTATCTCGGATACAACACCCGCGATTCGACGCGGGTGTTCATGCCGAATTGGCGTGGGCACTGGGTATCAGATCTCGTGCTCGATTGCACGGCGGATATTTCCTCGCCTGATGCCGAAGTGATATTGGAACTTGCCAAGAGTCACGATCGCTTCCAGGCGATTTTCAGCAAGGGGCAGTGCCGGCTCAATCGCATCACGGTTGACGAAAAGGGCCATGAAACGTGGAAGGAAATGGGCAGCCACGCCACCAAGATCACCAAGGCCGGCAAATACGACCTGCGTTTCGCCAACGTCGATTGCCGGTTGACGGTTTGGGTCGATGGCAAACCGCTCGGCTTCGGTAAGGACCAAAGCGACTATCCTCCCCCAGATCCGAAAACCGCTGTTGAACCGTTCGAAAACAACGACAAATTGAAACCGGCGAGTATTGGCGGAACAGGTGACATCGTCATATCGAAAGTGAGCCTGTGGCGTGATTTGAATTACACGTGCGCCTGGGATGGCCGCCCGGCTGAGCCGCCGCCGCCCAAGCGAGGCGACCCCGACGAGAAATGGGACGAGCGCAAGAAGTTCGAGCCTGAATGGAACCAAATTCCGAGATGCGGCGATGTGCAGACTTACTACGTCCAGCCGGGACATTACCTCATGTTTGGCGACAACAGTCGATCGTCTTCGGATAGTCGTTCGTGGGGGCAGGTGCCGCATCGCTTGATGCTGGGCCGAGCCGTGATGATTTACTGGCCGTTGGCCCGAATGGGAGTGATTGAGTAATGGAGGAGGCACCGGTCCGCGGTGATATTGAAATTCGTGTCCGCTATGCCGAGACCGATCGGATGGGGCTTTTGCACCATGCGAACTATCTCGTTTACTTCGAGCAAGCTCGGACCGAATTACTTCGCGATATGGGCCTGACCTATCGGGACATGGAAGACAAGGGCTTCCTGCTCGTCTTGACGAAGATCGAGGTTCGCTACAAGCAACCGGCCCGGTACGATGATGTGCTGACGGTTCGCACCACGGTCGTGCGAACAACGCCGATCCGCATCGAGCATCGCTACGACGTCCTCCGCGACGGCCAACTGATCGCGGAAGGGAACACGACACTCGCCTGCGTCGATCGCGAAGGCAAGCTTCAGGCGTTGCCCGATTGGTTTCTGGAACGGAAGACCGTGAAGAAGTAGGAGATCGATTTCCCCGAGCCCGAAGCGCTAGCAAGGGAGAACGTTCTCCCTTGCTAGCGCTTCGGGCTCGGGGAAATCGCGTCGCGTGAGCCAGGTATACATATCGATCGAGGAATTCTAGTGAGACGGTTCCTGATCCATCACGTGCTCCCGTTAGTGCTTTGCCTGGTGCCCGTCGCGGCCGCGGGCTTGGTCGCTGCTTCGATCCCCATCGATGCACGGGCCTATTACATCGAGCGAGTCAAAACCTCCGCGATTGATTGGCTCATTCTCGCCTTCGGCTCGGCGCTGTTTCTGACGCAAATCGCTCTCGTCTGGAAAGCCCTGCAATGGCGGGGCGATGACTTCGACGAACGGCCCGATTCCTGGTTGACGCACCTTGCCCAGGCGGCGGAATGGTTTCCGTTGCTCGGCCTGCTTGGCACGGTGGCGGCCATTATGCAGACTTTCAATTCGACCGACTTCCGGCCGCAAGAGATCATCAAACGCTACGCCCCCGCTATCAC
>JAIOQJ010000594.1 GCA_021413475.1 Planctomycetota bacterium
TGAAGGTGATGGTTACGTCGTGCTTAAAGTAACAGTACCTGAAATAGTAACAGGCTTGAAAGCTAATTTCCGCGTCGTGCTCACCCAGGGCTTTTGTCACGTCCTCCACGCAGGACCCCTGTTTCAGCCCCTTGAATTCCGCGCCGTAACTCTTTTCCAATTGGTCAAGGCAAAATAACTCATCGACTTTTCCGGTTCTTGGAATCCGGAAATGAGCCGAGCATTCATATATCTTTCGCGAGATCCAACCGCCCCTCTCCCGCAGCACGAGAACAATGATCTCCTTGTCGGAGAACCTGATCAATCGGGCCACCTGCTTTTCATTTTCTCTCTCGGCCCATCGCTCCCCGTAAGTTGCGCGAATCGCATTGAAGGACTTGGCATCGTCAGAGTCTTCAAATTTTTCCGCAATTTCCTTCTCCCAAGTCTCGCGCAAATATGGGTAGTCGCTTTTGAATAACTTCTGTGCCATCTTGGCGTCTATCGTCATCTCCTTCTTCATGTTGCATATTTCGTCGTAGGTCATATCTCCCGCATCGATCCACCGTTCACTTGGCTTCGGAACCGCGTGGCACGACGTAACGAGGAAGAATAGCGTGACACCGGACAGGCAGAGCGGTCTCATCAAATGACCTCGTAGCTTTCGCTGGATTATCGTTCTCGTGTTGATTGTGATCGTCTTTAACCGATTTAGGCAAATTGTCAATGTCGAGGGTGCCGGCGAAGGAAAGCGAAAAGGGGTGCGGAGATTGCAGCATTGCCGTCGGCACCGGATGTGGGTGGCCGCCGAAGGGCTCGTTTTCGTCAGGGGGATGGCCTAATCTGTTTTCCGATTTTTTCTTCGACCCCGAAAAAATCTCCGCTACGCTATACCCTCTCGGGTCTGTCCATTCGGACGATCTGACTTTCCGACCAAATCCGTCCTCCCGTCAGGAGATTTCGAGATGGCCGCAGTTAATCCGCGTTCGCTGATTGAAAAATTGAACAACACCTGCCGACGCGGACTGGAGGGGGCGGCCGGGCTTTGCATGTCCCGGACGCACTTTCACGTCGAAATCGAGCACTGGTTGCTCAAGTTGCTCGAAAGTCCCTCGACCGATTTGACGATCATCCTGCGGCATTACAGTCTCGATGCCGGCAAGGTGGTTCGCGAACTCGAGAAGACCATCGGCCAGTTCAAGACCGGCAACGGCCGGGCTCCGGATCTGACGGTCGAGTTACTCGATACCATTCGCGAGGCGTGGGTCCTCTCTTCGCTGGAATTTGGAGCTGGCCGCGTTCGTTCCGGCTATTTACTTGCTGCGCTCCTCAACGATCGCATTCTCTCGATGCGAATTCGGTCGAGTTCCGCTGAACTTGGCAAACTCAACGCGGAGAAGTTGCAGAAGGAAGTCCAGGAGTTGCTGTCGGCGACGAGTAGCGCGGAGAACGATGAAGACGTTCCGGCCGCGGGATCGGCCCCTGCCACAGGGCCCGATGGAGCCCCGGCGCCGGCCACCAATTCGAAAACGCCGAGCCTCGACCAGTTCACCGTGAACTTGACCGAACGGGCCAAGCAAGGGGCGATCGATCCGGTGATCGGCCGCGACAACGAAATTCGGCAGGTGATCGACATCCTGACCCGGCGGCGGCAAAATAACCCGATTCTCACAGGCGAAGCAGGCGTCGGCAAAACGGCCGTGGTCGAAGGCCTGGCGTTGCGGATCGCGGCGAAGGACGTGCCGCCCCCATTGCAGAACGTGATCCTCCGCATCCTCGACCTCGGGCTTCTGCAAGCCGGGGCCGGTGTGAAGGGTGAGTTCGAAAACCGCTTGAAGTCGATCATCGAAGAAGTGAAACGTTCGCCACAACCGATCATTCTGTTCATCGACGAAGCGCACACCATGATCGGTGCGGGTGGAGCGGCCGGGCAGAACGATGCCGCCAATCTTCTCAAACCGGCCTTGGCCCGTGGTGAGCTCCGCACGATCGCGGCGACCACCTTCGCCGAGTACAAGAAGTACTTCGAGACTGATGCCGCCCTCAAGCGCCGCTTCCAGGTCGTCCGCGTTGAAGAACCCGACGAAAAGAAGGCGATCCGCATGTTGCGCGGCTTGGTGCCGATGCTCGAAAAGCATCACAAAGTCCGCATCCGCGACGAGGCCGTGATCGATGCCGTGCGGCTTTCGCACCGATACGTTCCGGATCGCCAGCTTCCCGACAAGTCGATCAGTTTGCTCGATACGGTTTGCGCCCGCGTTGGCTTGAGTCAGACGGCAACGCCGCCGGCCCTCGAAGATACCCGGCGCGAGATCGATCACCTGACGGCCGAGATCCAGTTCCTCGATCGCGAAGCCGCCACCGGCCATCACAGTGCCGAGCGCATGGCCGACCTGAAGCAGAGGCTGGAAATCTCGACGAAGAAACGCGAGGAGTTTGAGAAGAAACTCGAAGGCGAGAAGAAACTGGTTGTCGAAATCCTGAAACTGCGGGAAACGCTCGAAAAGGCCGTCGCCCCGCCCGATCCGAAGGCCCCGAAGAAGGAAGAAGTGAGCCCGGCCGCCATCGAGAAGGACCAGGCCGAACTGGCCCGGCTCGAATCGGAGTTGACGAGGTTACAGGGTGAGAACCCGCTGGTCTATCCCGTGGTCGGCGGCGCGGCCGTGGCCGAGGTCATTTCCAGCCAGACCGGCATTCCGCTCGGGAAAATGGTTCGCGACGAGATTCAGACGCTGCTGAATTTGAAGACCAAGCTCTCGGAACGCGTCGTCGGTCAAGATCACGCGCTGGAAATCATTGCCGAGCGCATCCGCACAGCACGGGCCGATTTGGCCGATCCACGGCGGCCGATCGGCGTGTTCCTACTCGTCGGCACCTCTGGTGTCGGCAAGACGGAAACCGCGATGGCTCTCGCCGATCTGCTCTATGGCGGCGATCGCAACATGATCGTCATCAACATGAGCGAGTACAAGGAATCGCACAAGGTGTCGCGTTTGACTGGTTCCGCGAAGGGATACGTTGGTTACGGCGAGGGCGGCGTGCTCACGAATGCCGTGAAAAATCGCCCCTATAGCGTCGTGCTTCTCGATGAAATCGAAAAGGCCGACGAGTCGGTGCAGGAAATCTTCTACCAGGTCTTTGACAAGGGGACCTTGCAGAACGACACCGGCGAGGAAGTGAACTTCAAGAATACGATCATCCTGCTCACTTCGAACGCGGGGACCGACGTTATCCACAAGGCGTGCGCCGACCCCGACACCATGCCGAACCAGGAAGGTCTGGGCCAGTTGCTTCGCCCTGAACTTCTAAAGTCGTTCAAGCCCGCGCTCCTTGGCCGTATGACCGTGGTGCCATACTTCCCGCTTTCGGAAACCGTCATCAAGCGGATTATTGAGATCGGCTTGAAGAAGGTGGCCGACCGGCTGAAGCAGAACCACAAGGCGACCCTGACCTACGACGAGAGCGTGGTAAACACGATCGCGGCGCGCTGCAAGGAAGTGGAGAGCGGCGCCCGCAATGTGGACCATATTATCACCGGAACTTTACTGCCGACGATCTCACGGGAGGTGCTTACCCGTCTTGCCGAGGGCCGTCCAGTCCATAAAGTCCACGTCGGCGTTGATGGAAATGCTCAATTTACCTATGTGATCGAGTAATCCGGGACGGGCGATTTTACCGATAAACCGTTTATGACGAACGGAATAGGAGGGTTGGCCACTCTGCGCACGGCGAAGGGTGCGGCCAACCCCCTTTGGACAAGGAGCGTCCCGATGCGTTTTTACGCTCTCCTCGGACTGAGTTTGGCGATGTTGACAGCCGTTCCGACGGCTTGGGCACAGCAGGAAGATCCTCCCGTCGTTCTGACAGGGACTCGGATGTTCCGACAGTCTCCAGCGGCCTACCCCAATTTCCCGGCTTCACCATATTCTTCTCACACGGTTGATCCAATCGCGATGGTCGATACCTACGCGAAGATCGATCCGACCATGCCGCCGAATCAGTTGCCGCCGGCATCGGACCAGTTCGCTGGAGCCACGGAAACCGGCACGCAGCCAGGCGGACAATTCAACCCGGCCATGTTCGGTGATCTCATCGGTATTTCGGGTCGTCGCATTGTCTCGGTCGGGCCCCCGACGTTCATCGATGTTCCCGTTGGAGGACAAGGGAACACGCAAACCTACAATCGCGTTCGCGTTGTGCCGACGGCATCGGTGCGCGGCATTCCGCTGCCAGGCTATTACAACGGATTCAAGGCGGCGGATAATGAAAACGTTCGCCCCGTGGACCGGATTTACTTCGGGTACAACTATTACTCAAATATTGCCCGGTCCGTGTTGCCGGCATCGATTCCCGATATCAATCAAAGCCAGCAGATCATGGGCTTTGAAAAGACATTCCTGAATGGCGATGCCTCCATCGGCATGCGCTTGCCGTTCACCCAAATCAACGGGTTCAGTGAAGTTGAGGATCACGTTATCGGTGATCTGAGTTTTCGAAGCAAATTCGCCTGGATCAACGATCGTCAAACGGGGAATGTCTTTTCGACCGGTTTGATGGTCACCGTGCCGACCGGCGGGACCGGTGATGTTATCCTCGAGGATGGAACCGTCCCCACACACTCGACGTTGATTCAGCCCTGGGGCGGTTTCATTTACAATCTTCCACGCGTATATTTCCAGGGTTTCTCCTCGGTCGTCATTCCAACATCCAGCCGAGACCCCACGATTCTCTTCAACTCGATCTCGGCCGGGTATTGGCTCTATCGTTCGCCGCAGGACCGCCTGATCACCGGCTTCATTCCGACCGTCGAACTCCACTTGAACACACCGTTGAACCATCGGAATCCGAACGATGTGATCTCGTTCCAGGACCAGTTTAACATTACCTCGGGTGCATACATCTTGTTCCCGCGGATGGTCTTTGGTGCGGCGGTTTGCGTTCCCGTCATGGGCCCCCGGGCCTACGACATCGAGGGAATGGCTAGCTTGTCGTTCAACTTCTAAGTCGCTTCGATGTAAATTCGCCTGAGCCGTTTGCGGCTTCGCGCTCGAGCGTGAAGCCGCAAACGGCTCAATCTTTATTCACATCCCGCACATTTCACGGAGTGGCAATCCGAAAAAGGGAATGTATAACGAACGGCATGGGGATGATCGTTTCGATCCACTCGTATCGGGGTGGGACCGGCAAATCAAATCTGACCGCAAATCTCGCCACTACGGTGGCGTTGCAGGGCCGGCGTGTTGGCATCGTGGATACGGATATCCAGTCTCCCGGTATTCATGTCTTGTTTGGGCTGGAAGAAAAACAGGTCACTCGCGCGTTGAACGACTATCTTTGGGGCCATTGCGCAATCGAGGAAACGGCTTATCACATCACTCCTCCCGAGGTCCGTGCCGCCGGCGGCTCCATTTACCTGATCCCTTCTAGCCTGAAAGCCGGCGAAATCGCTCGCGTGATCCGGGACGGTTACGACGTCGGCTTACTTAACGACGGCTTCGAACAACTGATTACTCGGCTTCAGCTCGATTGCCTCTTCATCGACACGCACCCCGGCATGAACGAGGAGACACTCCTTTCGATCGCGATTTCGGACTGGATGATTTTGATTCTTCGGCCGGACAAGCAGGATTTTCTGGGCACGGCCGTGACAGTGGAAGTCGCGCGAAAATTGGGTGTGCCCCGAATGCTTTTGGTTCTCAACAAAGTCCTCGCGTCGATGGATATCGAGGGGCTCAAACGCGATGTCGAGCACTCATTCCATGCGGACATTGGCGCGGTCTTGTTATTGACGGAAGACATGCTTCGGCTGGGGAGTCAGGGCATTTTCTGCCTGCGCTATCCGCACCATCCATTCACCCAGCAAGTCCGGAAGCTGGCTCAGACGATTCTCTCGTAACGGCGATAGCAATGGCTTGCTTCGTCGATCAAGCTTCGATGGAATGACATTCTCGAGGATGGGCGTCCCGTATGACTCCGACTGGTTCCCCGAGACCTGCGGCGCGCACGGCGGAAGCGATCGCGCAACCGCTGGCAATGAGCGATGCCGCCCGACAGTTGCTCAAGCCGACCTTCGCCGCACGGGATTATCTCGAGACGTTGAAGGCCGCGGGCTTAGTTGAAGACGCGATCCGCTTTCTCGCCGCCGCTTTACCGAAGCGGGAAGCGGTCTGGTGGGCCTGTCTTTGTTTGCGGGAGCGTTTGGCCAAACCGTTGGCGTTATTGACCGAAAAGGCAGTGGTGGCGGCGGAAACCTGGGTTCGCGAGGGATCGGAAGCGGCGCGACGCAATGCCGAGAAGGCGGCCGAGCAAGTCGGGTGGGGAACCGCCGCCGGCTGCGCGGCGGCCGGAGCGTTCTGGTCGGGCGGCAGCATGGCCCCAGCGAATGTACCGGTCGTGCCGCCTCGCGAGGATCTGACGGGCCAGGCCGTGGCCGCGTCGCTGGCATTCGTTTGTGCCGCTGATCCCGCGAACGCACCGATGATTCGACAGGAAATCTTCGAACAAGGCTTGGCCATCTCGGCTGGTAAATTCCGCTGGGATGCGAAGGCCACGTGAAACTTTTGAAAACTATCGATCGAGGGCCCCATGCCGACCCCGGATCTATTCGACTTTCCGAAAATGCTCGCACCCATACCAGGTGAAAATCCGACTGGTGTCGATTTGCGCGGCAGCGCGGCGGTTGACTCTCCCTATTATCTCGTGAAAGACGCGCGTAGCGCGGCGCGAGCTGCGGAGCGGCGTATCGAGGGAGGCGACGATGAAGCGCCGACTCCTGAATGGAAGCCGGTCGTGCAAGCGGCGATCAAGGCGACCCAGGAAGTTACCAAGGACCTTGAGATTATCGCTTATTTGATCGAGGCACTGGCGAGAACCAACGGTTTCGCCGGGCTTCGCGATGGTTTTCGGCTGGCACGCGGTCTGATCGAAGCGTTTTGGGATAATCTGTATCCGAAGCCGGACGAGGAAGGGATATTAACGCGTGTTGCCCCGATTTCAGGCCTCAATGGCGACGATGCCGAGGGAACGCTCATTGCCCCGATTCGACGAATTCCGCTGACGGATTCCTCAAATCATGGTCGATTTTCTTTCGCCGACTATCAATTAGCAGTGGCGACCGGGAAGATCCTTGACCCGAAAATCAAGGAAAAGAAAGTTGCCTCCGGCGCGCTGACGATGGAGAGGTTCCAGCAGGCGGTGGACGACACCGCGACTCCGGCGTTCCGGATCCTGTTTGACGATCTACAACAAGCGATCGATGAATACGCCAAACTCGGGACGGCGCTCGATCAAAAATGCGGACGGCAAGCACCGCCGAGTTCCGCGATTCGCGACATGCTTTTGACGGTCAAGTCAGCGGTGCAGGATGTCGGCAGGTTAAAACTTGTAGTAGCCGCGGCACCCGTCATCGAGAAGGCTGCGGAAGGCGATTCGGGCGGCAAGGCGGCCGTCGAGGAGAAGGATGGACCGCCTGGTGAAAAGCTCGGGGTCCTACGCGATCGGGAAGACGCGCTGAATGCCTTGGTGAAAATCGGAGATTTTTTTCGGCGCACCGAACCGCACACTATCGTATCATTTGCTCTCGATCAGGTAGTTCGATGGGGTCGAATGCCTCTGCCTGATTTGATCCTTGAGCTCATTCCCGATGAGGGACCGCGCAAGGCACTCTTCAAACAGGTTGGCATTCGACTTCCGGAACCAGTGAAGCCGGAGAAGGCGGAGAAGAAGTAACCACATCTGGAAATTCGGGCGAATCGCGTGACGTTCACGCGCGCCCTTCCACGGGATTTCAGGGGCGACATCATGGCCGGGGAAAGTGTTCACGATAAATTGGATCGCGTGCGCAAGCCGCGCGTGCATATCACCTATCAAGTGGAAACCGAAGGGGCGGCTGTCGAGAAGGAATTGCCGTTCGTCGTCGGCGTGCTCGGAGATTTCTCCGGCCATCCGACCGAACCGCTCAAACCTCTGAAGGACCGGAAGTTCATCCAAATCGATCGCGATAACTTCAACGACGTCATGGCCCGCATCGCGCCGGCCCTGAACATTCGCGTCGAGAACACCCTCAAGGGGGATGGCACCGAACTCGGCGTTCAGTTGAAATTTAACAAGATCGAGGATTTCGATCCGGGCCGTGTCGTTCAGCAAGTCGAGCCGCTCAAGAAGCTCCTCGAAACCCGAGATAAGCTCCGCGATCTACTGACGAAAGTCGATCGTTCGGAAGATTTGGAAAACCTTCTCGAAAACGTCCTGAAGAACACTGACAAGCTTCAACAGTTATCCGGCGAATTGGGAGTTCCTCCTGGTGATGCCGGCAAAGGAGGCAACTAATGAGCGCCGATGCATCCCAGCAGAAGGCCGCCGCGACCACGACGACGACTGCCTCCGGCAGTTTGCTCGATCAAGTGATCGGCGCGACCAAGAACACCGAACGTTCCCGCACCGAGGAACTGATGCGCACTCTCGCCGAAGAGGCGATGAAGGGGACCGTCAGTTACGATCGGAACGTCTCGTTGACCATCAACACCGCCATCAAGGCGATTGATGCGGCCATGTCGAAGCAACTGGCCGCGGTGTTGCACAATCCAGACTTCCAGAAGCTCGAAGGCTCCTGGCGCGGCCTGCATCATCTGGTCATGAACTCCGAGACGAGCGCGCAGCTCAAGCTGCGAATGTTCAACGTCTCGAAGAAGGATCTGTTCAAGGATCTCGACAAAGCAGTCGAGTTCGATCAGAGCCAGATGTTCAAGAAGCTCTACGAGAACGAATTTGGCACTCCCGGCGGTGAACCGTACGGCGCTCTCATCGGCGACTATGAGTTCACCAACCATCCCGAGGATGTCGAACTCCTCAGCAAGATGTCGAACGTGGCGGCCGCTTCGTTCTGCCCGTTTGTCACCGCTTCCGGACCTCAACTGTTCGGCTTCGACGACTGGACCGAGATGAGCAAGCCGCGCGATCTCGAGAAGATCTTCGAGGCCACGGAGTATACGAAGTGGCGGTCGTTCCGAGATTCGGAAGACTCTCGCTTTGTCGTTTTGACTATGCCGCGTGTTCTTTCGCGCTTGCCGTACGGTGCGAACACCAAGCCGATCGCGGAGTTCGGCTTCGAGGAAGTGGAACTCGATTCCACCGGCCGTGCCAAGCCAGTACCGCACGAGCACTATTCCTGGATGAATGCCTCGTACGTGCTCGGCACCAAACTGACGGACGCTTTCGCCAAGTATGGCTGGTGCACGGCCATCCGCGGCACCGAAGGCGGCGGTAAGGTCGAAGGACTTCCCGCTCACGTTTTCAAGAGCGACGACGGCGACTCCGATCTCAAGTGCCCGACGGAAATCGGCATCACCGACCGCCGCGAAGCGGAACTCAGCAAGCTGGGCTTCCTGCCGCTGTGCCATTACAAGAACACCGATTACGCCGTCTTCTTCGGAGCCCAGACCGCCCAGAAGCCGAAGAAGTACGATAAGCCTGAAGCGACGGCGAATGCCGCCATTTCGGCCCGCTTGCCGTACATGATGGCCACTTCGCGGATCGCTCATTACCTGAAGGTAATGGCCCGCGACAAGATCGGCTCGTTCATGGAAGTGACGGATTGCGAAGCTTGGTTGAACAAGTGGATTCGCAATTACGTCAACAGCAACCCGAGCGGCGGCCAGGAAATGAAAGCGAAATACCCGCTCGCGGAAGCCAAGGTTCAAGTGAAGGAAATCCCGGGCAAGCCGGGATCGTACAACGCGGTGGCCCACTTGCGGCCGTGGTTGCAGTTCGAGGAACTGACCGCCTCGCTGCGCATGGTCGCGAAGATCCCGCAACTGGGTTGAACCTTTTTAACGGGCGAGCGGCATCGAATCAGTCGATGCCGCTCGTCACCGTTCAACTCTGTCGAAAATCGCCCCTTCGTGGAATTCGGCGATTCAGTTGGGTGGTCCACCACATGTCTTCGCTATCCGCACTCGGTCGAGCCGCGACGACTGTCACCGAAGCCGTTCCGGCTTTCAATTTGCTTGACGCCATCCTCGCCCAACCACCTGCCGACGGAACGCGTTCCGCTCCGCTAACATCCGATCGCTTTCTGACTGACTTCCTGAGTGAAAAATCCCCCTGGAACGCTTTACTTCTCTGGCTCGGCGGCCAAATCCCCGAGTGCCCGCGCGGCGAACTTCGACGGAAGCTCTCGTTGATTCTTGGCCAGGAGATCGCCCAACTCGACGGGCTTTTGGGGAAGCAACTCAATGCCGTCCTCCATCATGCCGCTTTTCAAAAACTGGAATCGGCCTGGCGAGGCCTTGCTTACCTCGTCGAACAAGTGCCCGAAGGAGCTCCGGCCAAAGTTCGCATCTTGAACGCGAGTTGGCAAGATCTCGTTCGCGATCAGGAACGGGCGCTGGAATTCGATCAAAGCCACCTCTTTCGAAAGGTCTACACGGAAGAATTCGGCACGCCCGGCGGCGAGCCTTTCAGCTTGCTCATCGGCAATTACGATGTCACCCACCGCCCGTACCCGAATCATCCGACCGACGATCCTTCGGCCCTGCGCGGCATCATGCAAGTGGCCGCCGCGTCGTTCGCGCCGTTCGTTACGGGGGTCGATCCACGATTGCTTGAATTGGAGGCGTTCACGCAACTGGAACAGCCGTTCGACCTCTCTCCCACCTTCGAGCAACCCGATTACATCAAGTGGCGAGCCCTTCGCGAGACCGAGGACTCCCGCTTTCTAGGGTTGGTGATCCCGCGCGTTCTGTATCGCGCTCCGCATGGGGATGGGGCGGGACATACGCATCACTTCCCCTTCCGCGAGGAAACCAGCCGCCGGGATCAGTTCCTTTGGGGAAACGGCTCGTTCGCGCTGGCGGCCGTGGTCATTCGGACGTTTTCCGAATCGGGTTGGCCTGCAAACATTCGAGGCGTCAAACCGGGACAGATATCGGGCGGCGTCGTGGCCGGCCTGCCGGCCCTCGGCTTTCACACTGGTCGAGGCGATTCACCTCGAGCGGTGACCGACATCCAGCTGACCGATGTGCAAGAGAAAGCCCTGAGCGAGCTTGGCTTCATATCCATTTGCCATTGTCCGGAAACCGGCCAGGCCGCCTTCTACACCACACCTTCCGTCCAGAAGCCGAAGCAATACGATGACGCGGTCGCCAACGCGAACGCCCGGTTGTCGGCCATGATGCAATACATGCTGTGCGTTTCGCGTTTCGCTCACTATCTGAAAGTGATGATCCGCGATCGGGTGGGCTCGTTCGTCAGTCCGTCGGACTGCGAGGATTCGTTGAAGAAATGGCTGCAAAATTACGTGGTCAGCAACGATTCCGCCACGGAAGAGATGAAGGCCCGATATCCTCTACGCGAGGGCCGCGTTCAGGTGCGCGAAAATCCCGGCTCGCCCGGCAAGTATCTCTGCAACGTCTACCTTCGGCCGCATTTTCAACTCGATCAATTGTCGGCGGGGATCAAGTTGACGACTCAACTAAACGTCCGCACCAACGAATGATCCGGAGACCGCAAACATGACACCCGGTGAACTGTTCAAGCAAGGTAAGCTCGTCGAGGCCGTCAATGCCGCCCTTCAAGAAGTCCGCACAAATCCCACGGATCGCGGTAAGCGATTGTTGCTGAGCGAACTGCTCTGCTTCACGGGCGACCTCGAACGGGCGGACAAGCAACTCGATATGCTCGCCCAACCGGACGCTCCGGACCTGGTCGCGATTGCTCGTTTTCGGCAATTGCTCCGGGCCGAGACAGCACGCCGGGAGTTTTACGAGCAGGGGCGATTGCCCGATTTTCTCGAGCAGCCGACTCCCGTTTTGATGCTCTGTCTGGAAGCGTCCATTCGCATCCGCGAGGGAAAACCGAGCGAAGCGGCCGAATTACTGCGCGAGGCTGAAGTGGCACGTGTGAAACCGAGAGGAACGCTCGACGGCACACCCTTCGAGGATTTCCGGGACCTGGACGATCTCTCTTCGCCTTATCTGGAAATCCTGACGGCGAACGGCACCTATTACTGGATACCGATCGAAACGATCGAGTCGGCGGAATTCCCGGCACCGGTTCGACCACGCGATCTACTTTGGCGGCGAGTGCATCTGCAAGTGCGCGGAGGGCCCGAGGGGGAGGTCTATACTCCCGCCTTGTATCCGGGCAGCCACAAGGAAGCGGACGAGTCGATCCGTTTGGGGCGCGGCAGTGAATATCGCGATGCGGGTGGATTCACGCGCGGCGCGGGACTTCGCGAGTTTCTCGCCGGCGAAAATGTTCACTCCGCCCTCTCCCTCAAGAACTTCGAAATCCCATCCATTTGAGTGAATGCGGAGCTCCTTGATGGCGTCGATCCGGGCCGAACAAACGCTCATCCCTTCCGTTCTCGATCGGTTGCTCGATGACGCACCCGAGCAAGCCGCGGAGTCGGGGCGCAATCGCGTGCAACTTCTCCGCGATCTGAAGGTCGCCGTCGGCCGTGATTTGCAGGATCTCCTCAACACGCGCCGCCGGAACTTGATTATTCCGCCCGGCTGCGGTGAATTGGAGCGATCGTTAGTCAGTTACGGCTTACCGGATTTAAGTGGCTCGGGGCCTGTCAGTTCCGTTGAACGCACGGCGCTTTGTGGCACGCTACGCACCGTCATCATGCGGAACGAGCCGCGTTTGCTGCGCGTACACGTCAGTTTGGTGACGGCAGAAGACCCTCTTGATCGAACGCTGCGCTTTCGCATCGAGGCGATGCTCCGAGCCGACCCCGCGCCGGAACCGGTCGTCTTCGACTCGGTTCTCGAATCATCGACCGGAGAGTTTGCCGTGCAAGGGGCATCGGAATGAACGACGACGTGCTGAATTACTACCACCGCGAACTGGCACACTTGCGCAAGCAGGCGGTCCATTTCGCGGATGCCCATCCGAAGATTGCCGGCCGGCTGCGTCTGGGACAGGATGGCAGCGAGGATCCGCACGTCGAGCGCTTGCTGCAAGGGTTCGCGTACCTGACGGCTCGGATCCGGCACAAGCTCGACGACGAATTTCCCGAAATCACGACTGGGATGTTGCAGGTCCTCTACCCACATTACTTGGCACCGATCCCTTCGTGCGCAATCGTCGAACTCGGACTTGATGCCGGCCAGAACGAACTAGTGGTTGGCTACCAAGTACCTCGCGGCCAATCGCTGGAAACGGACTCGATTCAGGGCGAACCGTGCCGTTTCCGCACCGCCTATCCCGTGACGCTATGGCCGATTGAAGTCAAACAGGCAACGTTGACGGCCGCGCCATTCGTGGCACCGCCGATCACGAAGGCAAAGCATGCGGCTGCGGGGTTGCGAATCGCCTTGTCGTGCAAGGCCTCCACGGTCAAGTTCGCCTCCCTGAAAATGACGCGGCTACGATTCTTCTTGTCCGGTCAAACGCAACACGTTTATCGTCTACAGGAACTTCTCTTCAATCACGCAGTGGAAGTCGCGTTCGCCAAAAAGTCGGATGACCGGGAGGCCGTCCGCGCGGGGCCGGAATGTATCAAGGCGGTGGGTTTCGAACGCGACGAGGGAATGTTCCCCTACCCGGCCCGATCGCTGCCGGGGTATCGGTTGCTCACGGAGTTCTTCACGTTTCCCGCGAAATTTCTGTTTATCGATATCGAAATTCCGACACGAGCTCTCGCGCGAATCGATCGGCAGCTTGAACTCTATTTCTATCTGAATCGTTCGATTCCGGAACTTGAACCGCACGTCACGGCGGATCTATTTCGCATCGGTTGTTCACCGATCGTGAATCTTTATTCCCAGCCGGCGGAGCCGGTTCGACTTTCGCCGACCGATCACGAATATCGCGTCGTGCCGGACGTGCGCCGACCCTTGGCTCATGAAATTTTCTCGATCGATCGCGTCGCCATCCATGAAACTTCGGGGAAGAGCACCGAATGCCCGGCCTACTTCTCGATCCAGCACGGCAATATCGCTCCGGGCACCAGCGGACCGTTCTGGTATGGGAGTCGGCGTGCCAGTGACGCCGCGGCCGCTCACGGGAGTCCCACCGTGGATCGTGGCACCGAAATCCACCTGGCGCTCGTGAACTGGGATTTTCTGCCCAAACCGACGGGCGAATCGACGATGCATGTTGAGACGACTTGCCTCAATCGCGATCTCCCCGCTCGCTTGCCATTCGGCGGAGGTCAGCCACGTCTGCAATTCAGCGAAGGGGGCGGCGTCGTCACGCTTATTCGTTGCCTGACACCGCCAACGCCGACCTTCCGCCCGTCGATGGGGCGCGAGACCCTATGGCGGCTCGTCTCCCATTTGACGCTGAATCATTTGTCGATCAGCGAAGAAGCGGATGGGGCAACGGCCCTCCGCAATTTGTTCCTCTTCGCTTCCGTGCTCGAGCGTTTCCTGGCTCTATTCGCCACCGTGAATTCGTTCACCCGCCTGGTGGCACGATTGATTCGCCGGCAGGACGAGTATCACCGCTGGCCCGCCCGAATTGGCGACCAGGGGGTGTTATGATCGATTCTCTTGTGAAGGCCCCCGCCAATTTCGACTTCTTTCAGGCAGTTCGTTTGCTCGAACGGATGTCGAAAGGCGAGCGTGTTCCCGTGGGCGGCGACCGCCCGCCCGAGGAAGAAGCGGTCTCATTCCGTGTTTGGCCGGGCCTGGGGTTTCCCGCGGGTTCGATCGTCAAGGCCGAGGAAGGGACCGAGTCCACCTCACCCGAACTCTGGGTGACCTTTCTCGGGCTGATCGGCGCGCAGGGGGTGTTGCCGCAGCATTATTCGAGCTTGCTCCTATCGCGCATCCGGAAGAAGGATTTTCACCTTCGCGACTTTCTCGACATGTTCCATCACCGGATCATGTCGTTGTTTTACCGAGCATGGGAAAAGAACCGGCTGCCGTTCTCGTACGAACACTCTCGGGATACGGCGGCCGAAGATGCGGGGACACGAGCCCTTTTTTCCCTGATCGGTCTTGGCACCGGAGGCACGCGCGGGCGATGCGGTTTCCCGGATGAAAGCCAGCTTTATTTCGGTGGGCTGCTCGCCCGATCCACGCGTTCGGCCGTGGGATTACAACAACTTCTCAGCGAGTATTTCGGCGTGGAAGCACGCGTCGTGCAATACGAGGGGCAATGGCTGAGGCTCGATCGTGAAAATCAGGCGAACTTGCCCGATACGCGTAACCCGTTGGGCAGCAACACCTGTCTGGGTCGGGATGTGATCATCGGCCGCCGGGTTTGGGACGTGCAGAGCAAGATTCGGCTATCGCTAGGTCCGCTGCGCTACGCGACTTTTCACGCCATGCTGCCGGGCGGCGATCAAAAATTGGCGTTGCGGCGCTGGGTCCGCCAATATCTCGGCCTGGAGTTGGATGTTGACGTGCAACTCCTACTGGCACCGGAAGAAGTGCCCTGGACCCGTCTAAGGTACGACGAGGAGCATGGCCCACGACTTGGATGGAACTCCTGGGCTCGGTCGCATAATGTAGCCAGCCCGCCGACCGAGGCCGTTTTTGCCCTCGATGGAACTGCCAAAATCTGAAGATTACCGTCAGATTTGGGAAGAAATCGAAAAAATGGGAATTCTCTGCTTGGGAACGATACGCGCGGGCAGTAATATTTCTAAACAATAAGTGTCCTCAAATCGTTCGAAAAACAGATGCAATCGGTAGTGATCGCTCTACGGAGCGATTTCCTTTTCACTTCAGGAGTCCGAGAATGATTTTCATCAAGTACGGAACCATCAAGGGCGACTGCACCGCCGAGGGCCATTTAGGGTCCGCTGGCTGGGTCGAAGTTAATAGCTTCCAGTTCGGCATCGGCCGCGGCATCGCGTCGCCGACGGGCGGCAGCAAGGACCGGGAATCAACGGCCCCGTCGATCAGCGAAATCGTCATCACCAAGCCGACCGATGTTTCCTCGGTCGCCTGGATGGAAGCTTCGCTGTACGGCGACGGTGTCAAGGCACAGATCGATTTCTGCAAGACGGAAAAGGACGCGCTTTCGGTCTACATGAGCTACAACCTCGAAAACGCGATGATCAGCGGCTACTCGGTCAGCAGCGGCGGCGATCGTCCTTCTGAATCGATTTCGATCAACTTCACGAAGATCGAATTCAGCTTCGTCGAAACGGCGGCTGATTCGACCGATGCGGAGACACCGCGAACCAGCTACGATATTTCCAAAGCTTCAGCGAAGTAATCGCAAGGGAACGTATCCGGAAATCGGCAATGATTTCCGGATACGTCTTTTTTTGCCTTTCCTTTCAGCGATGTCTATTCGAGCCCACGGGCTTCGATGTTCGTTTTTTTATTTTCTGCCGCTCACATAGGCTCAGCGAGTCGCGGGAGTAATCGTTCATGAGCCTCGACACGAGCGGACGCCGGATTCGCATTACGACGCCTCAAGGCGATGATGCCTTCTATTTAACAGGCATTTCCGGGCAAGAAGAACTCTCTCGGCCGTTCTCTTTTCACCTTGATCTCGTTTCCGATGAACTGGCCGTTGATGCCGCGTCCGTGATTAATAAGCCGGTTTCCTGGACCGTGGCGATTCCAGAGGACTCGCCTCGACAATTTCACGGGCTAGTTCGCCGTTTCACGTTCGGGCCATTTATTGGCCGCAGTTTACGGCGGTATTCGGTCGAGGTCGTCCCGTGGCTGTGGTTTCTAAACCTTTCGACCGATTGTCGCATTTTCCAAAATTTGACGGCTCCGGACATCGTGAAAAAGGTCTTTGAAGGCCACGGCTTCAGCGATTTTCAATTCAAATTGCAGAAATCGTATGTGGCCCGAGAGTATTGCGTGCAGTATCGCGAGTCGTCATTCGCATTCGTTTCACGCTTGCTGGAAGAGGAAGGGATCTGCTACTGGTTCACCTATTCCGACAGCGCTCATCAACTCATCCTATCGGATACGCCGAGCGATTTTGCCCCCTGCGATCCACACGCGAAGGTGAGTTACAGCCCCGAACTTGCCGATGCGGAGGTAATCTCGACCTGGGAATGCCAGGTCGCGGCCTACAGCGGCAAAGCCACGATGACCGATTACGATTTCAAGAAACCGAAGTTAAAGTTACTCTCGGATGGAACGTCGGAGTACTTTCCAGCATTTGAGCGATACGACTATCCCAGCGAGCAAATGACGACTGCCGCCAATCAAGGCAAATCGAAATTGCGACTCGAGGAATGGGAGAAGGACTACAAGATTTTCAACGGCGCGAGTATTTGCTCCTCATTCCTTCCAGGTGCCACCTTCAAGTTTGAGGATGCGCCGAGCGAACTCGAAGAGGGGAAGAATTTCGTAATTCGCTCCGTGGAGCATAGCGCCAGCGAAATGATGGTTCCCGGACTGTCGGATGGGTCGGCGGACTACCGCAACACATTTACTTGCCTCGATGCCGAGAAACCATTTCGGCCGAGCCGGATCACGCCGCGGACGTATGTGCAAGGCCCGCAGACGGCCGTCGTCGTTGGGCCAGCGGGCGAGGAAATTCACACCGACTCATTCGGCCGCGTGAAAGTTCAATTCCACTGGGACCGCCTCGGGAAAATGGACGACAAGAGCTCTTGCTGGATCCGCGTTTCCGAAGCCTGGGCTGGCCAGGCGTTTGGTTCCATTTTTCTTCCCCGCATTGGCCAGGAAGTCATCGTCGATTTCCTCGAAGGAAATCCCGATTCACCCATCATCACCGGGCGAGTCTATAACGCTCTCCAAGTCGCCCCGTATGCGCTGCCGGACAACAAGACCGTCAGCGGTATTCGCTCGCGCTCGAGTCCCGGGGGAGAGGGGGCGGATTGCAACGAACTATTCTTCGAGGACAAGAAGGGCTCGGAACTGATTACATTTCACGCCCAGAAAGATTTCAGCCGCTCCGTCGAGAATGACGACGCGCTACTGGTCGAGCACGATCAAACGATCGAGATCAAGAATGACCGCACGATCACCGTCAAGGAAGGGAACGAGGCAACAACGATCGAAAAGGGAAACCGCACGATCACGGTCAAGGAAGGCGATTTGACAACCAAGGTCGAAAAAGGGAACGAGATTGTCACGATTCACACCGACCGGACGATTACGGTCGAGACCGGCAACGATAGCCACACGGTCACGCAAGGAAATCGCGAAGTCATCGTCGAAGCGGGGAACGACACACTAACAATCAAATCCGGCAATCAGACGGTGAAGCTCAACGCGGGCGCGAGTTCCACGGAGGCGGCCCAGTCGATTACTTTGAAAGTCGGCTCGAATAGTGTGAAAATCGACACGTCTGGCGTGACGATTTCGGGAATGAACATCAAGATCGAAGGAAGTGCTGCAACAGCGATCAAAGGATTGACCACCAGCGTTGAGGCCAGCGCATCGCTGACGCTCAAGGGCGCTATTGTGCAAATCAATTGAGAGCCGCTTGCTGCTTAGCGCTCGCAGAATGAGCGCTATGCAGCAAGCGGCTCACCGAACCTTCACTTCTTCGGCGACTGCGCCACATCAGTCGTCTTCGCCTTCAGCAAGAGCATCGGTTTCGCTTCGTCGCGCATCTTGGCAAACAGATTGGGGATCTCTGAATCGAGCTTGCGATCGACGACTTCCTTGCGAAGCTCCGCCTTCACCTTTTCGAATTCGACACTTGCGTCGGCTTCAATCGTGCCGATTCGCTTGACGACGATATAGCCGATCGGAAGTGAGACAATCTCGCTGATCGCGCCAGGCTTGAGATTGAAGGCGATCTCTTCGACCTTCGCGCTTTCCGGACCGGCAAAACGGCCGATCGGTTCAATCTCGCCCGCTCGGGCCGCGAGGGCGGGGTCATGCTGCTGCACGGCAACGGCATCGAATTCGCTGTCGCCCTTGCGGATCTCGCCATACTGCTTGAAGGCGACCGTTTTCTGGTCGAGAGGCCAGACGATGATTTTGCAGCGAGCCTTTTCACCAAAGCGATTGATAAACCGCTTCTTCAGATCTTCTTCATCAACGACGATTTGATCGCGACAGAGTTTCGAGAGCATCAGACGCGGCTTCATCACATCGTTCTGCCATTCGTCGAGCGTCTTGCCGTAGCGTTGCTTGAGAACGGTGCGGATGAAATCGTCCTTCGAGATCTTGATCCGGCGGCAATCTTCCTCGATGGCGGCATTGATCTCGATCATCGTGACCTCGATCCCCTTCTTGGCGCAGGCCGTCTCGATGATCCGCTTGTTGACGTAGAGATCGAGCCGTTCGGCCCCGTAGATGGAGATGAGGTAGTCGCCGTATTCTTCACGGGTGATCGGCTGGCCATACATGTAAGCGACCACGCGCTTCGCGTCCGTTTCGGGCGCGATCGTCGCGGCGACCGGGGTCACTTTCGGAGCCGCTTGCTGGGCGGCCAGCGGAACGCTGTTGCCCTGGCCCATCCAGTACCCAATTCCCAGCAGAGCCGTCGCCCCCACTACGAGTGCGAATACACCCTGAATTCGTTTGCTTCGTGCTGCCATTGCTCCACGCCTCCCTATCGAGAACCAGCCTGATCGCCAGGCCCGGAATTTGTTCCAGAAACGGGGGTATAGCGAGCAATGGCAACCCACGCAAGCCCGACTGGAATCGATAGAAGGCTGAAGATTTAACACGAAAGCACGAAAGAATGAAAGCACGAAATTGCCCATCCTCTCTTTCGTGTTTTCATTCTTTCGTGCTTTCGTGACATGGTTTTGTGCTTCACTTCTATTCTTTTGGAGGTGTAGTGATTTTCGGCAGGTCTTTCAGGATTTTCTCCACGTCGTCGGCCTTCAACTGGTCCTTGCGGAAGACGTAATTCGCCTTGATTTCGCGATTCGTGTACAAAACGACCGTGATCGCCGCGTCCTTGGCAATCTTGTACCCGCGCGGCCCTGCGGGAGTGTCTTTTGCCAGGATGCACTCTTTGAGTTTCTCCATTTCCCCCAATTGCTTGATCTTCGGCTCGAGTTCCTCATCCGGGGTGCAGAATACCACGAAACTGCCCATTTCCACTTTGCGATTCGCGACCGTGGCATTGTCGATTTTCTTGATGAGCAACGTCAAACCGGGATCGATTTCGCGGGCAAAGATCATGACGACGGGATTCGTCCCATTCTGGCAGACCAGGCAATTCTTCTTGCCCGCCTCCGCCCCAGTGAGGTTCAAAGGATGAAACGCCCCCGGCAGCTTATCCCCGACTTGCGGCCCGGATTTGAGATCCTCGGCAGACGCAATTGCCGAGACGACGAAGAGTGCGGAC
>JAIOQJ010000595.1 GCA_021413475.1 Planctomycetota bacterium
GATTTGGCCGTCCGCCGAGATGCGGAACACCACTCCGTCGCATGGGGCTTTCACGAATCGGGCCTTGAATCGCTCGATGCGGTTGTCGATTTCTTGAAGCTCTCGCTCGACGGAGAACACGTTCTGCTCGGCACGCCTCAGGTCGCGGCGGGTCGTCGCCACCGTCGAAAGCCCGTTTGCCTCCGCCTGGAGAACGAGAGAGTCGCTGGTGAGCAGCGCGGCGTCGGCCCGCTTGACCTCGGCGTCGGCCCGCTTCACGTCGGTCGACGCCCGGTCGGCACGCATCTTCGCCTCGTCCCGGTTCAACTCCGACTCCAGCCCGCCGAATTGCTTGTCCTTGAACAGTTTGTCGAACATCTCGAACCGACGCTGCTCGAAGGTGACGGCAAACTCGCAGTTCTTGCGGCTCTGCTTGGCAACATCGACTAATAGTGCCGCTGCTTCCCGGTTCGCCCGAGCCGCCCCAATTGCCGCCACCGCTGATTTCTCTTGTGCGTCCACCGCCCGGTTTTGCTCAGCGACCTCATCCTCGGCGGCTTTCTTACGACTTAATAGATATTTCCGCTGCGCGTCCAACCGAGCGGACAGCTCGGGGTCGTTATCGTCAATATCGGCAATCGCGTCCCCAATCTTCACCTTAGAGCCTTCGACTACATGCCATTTACGAACCTGACCACCGACGAGCGCGGTGACGACCTGCTTTCGCTCGGTGGGTGCGAACGCGACGATTTGCCCCCGGCCCCGGACGGTCTGCTGCCACGGTACGAACACGAGGGCGACAGGCGACAGTAAGAAGCCGAGCAGCAGAAGGCGGGCAAGCCACCGGGCTGGCCGCGGAGTGGGTACCCTCTGAAGCGATGAGAAGGGCGAATTGGGGCTGAATGCCGGGCGAGGTCGCAACGTGGCAGTCATCGGCTCGATCCTTGTTATGAGGGCGGGGTATGAGCGGGTAGCTCGCCACCTGACATGCTGATGATCCGGTCGCACATCCCGACAACGATGGGGCTAATCGAGGCGACGAGTAACGTCCACGGTGCCGCCCGGTCAAACAAGTACGGCAGCAGGTCGGGGCAATCGCGAGGGTCGAGGGCGTCCAGCACGCCGTCGAGGATCAGCAGCCGGGGGCGACCGACTAGCGCGCGGGCTATCGTCAGCCGCAGTCCTTGGCTCGCGGACAGCGGCCTGCCACTCGGCGTTAGAGGCGTATCGAGTCCGTGGGAGAGGTCGTGAACAGCCCCGATCAGGCCGACCACCCGCAACGCCTCCCGAACATCTCCGAGCAACAGTTCCGGTCGGCCGACACGGACGTTTTCCATGACGGTTCCATTGAAGATGTCGGCCCCTTCGATCAACACCACCTGCTTCCGCAGTTGTTCCAACGATAACCCTCGCATGTCGATACCGTCCATTTCCACGACGCCCTGGCTTGGCGCACGCAGCCCGCAAAGCACCTCGAATAGTGTAGTCTTCCCCGACCCCGGCGGACCGACCACGGCCACCCGCTCGTTGGGGGCGACACGCCAATCGGTCGAGGTCGGCAACACGCAGTGGGAGACGCGATCGACGCCATGGACCCGCAGTGCTAAGCCGCTCTCGCTGGCCGCGAGTACTTCCCCACCCTCTCGTTCCAGCGGCAGGTCGGTGATGAGTCCGAGCTTTTCCGCACTGGACATCAGGTCGTAGTACGTCTCGGCGTACTTCCCCAGCTTGGCGACCGAGGCGACGACGAGGGTGACAATCAGTTCCGACGCGACGAGTTGCCCAAGGGAAAGTTGACGATTGATGACCAAGTAGCCGCCAAGCCCTAACAGGGCTGTGCTGGCGACAACCTGCAACCCGAAGGCGAACACAGTCTGCCGCCACACCACGCGGAAGTGGTCCCGGCGGGCCGCAACGTACTCGCTGGCCAACTGG
Source organism: Planctomycetota bacterium (assembly GCA_021413475.1). Lineage (GTDB taxonomy): Bacteria > Planctomycetota > Planctomycetia > Gemmatales > Gemmataceae > JAIOQJ01. The sequence continues at coordinate 1,915 of JAIOQJ010000595.1, forward strand.
TCGGCCCTTTCCAGTGCCATTTGCCGACCCCCGGCGAACTTGAACGCCCGCAGGCAGCGGAGGAGTTCCTCCAGCCACGCCGCCACGTCGTACTTGGCGTGCGATTCGTGCAAGCAGGTGCGAACGCCACCCCACCCAAGGACGAACAGGACAAAAGCGATCATCAGAAGCAGCAGGATGTCGAAGCCGAGTAGAAAAGGGTGGTAAAAGGCCAGCACCACCATGCCGACCAGCGCCGTAACGAAGAGCGCCACCCCGTCGAGGAGCACGAAGGCGAGAGATTTTTGGAAGGTGAGTACATCGAAGAAACGGTTCGCCAGTTCAGGGCCGTAGCGGTGATCAAACGCATCCAGACGGAGTCGAGGGAGGCGATGAGCATAGTCGGCGACAACTCGGACGAACAGCCGCCGCTGGATGCACTCGACGACGTACACCTGCATGGCTCGGATCGCCGCCGCGAGCCCAAGACAGGTCATTAGGATGCCTGCAATGACGACGACCGGCCACATCAGGACGCCGAAAGCGACCGTGTTCACTAGCGACTCGACGGCAATTGGGGTCGCTAGCGACAGAAGGGCGACAGCCACGGCGAACACAATCACCGCTACGATGTCACGTCGCTCTGGCAGGAGAAGTTGTTTTAGCCGGGCGAACGGTCGGGGCAGCGAATGACCATGGCCGACATCGTGAGCTGCTGGCGAATTGTGTTCAGCCGATGAGTCCGCCATCAACTGATCTCCCTGTTCAAGAACCGAATCAACCCCACCCATTCGATCGGGATTATATCGACGATTCGACGCCGAACGGCGTTATCGCTGGGCTTGTATTTCGCTACAGACACAAATTGGCCGTTGGTGAAATCACATGCGAAGTCCGAACAAGTAATGAACAGCGTTTCGGGGTTTTGGCCCTTCGAAAACTGCTCAAACAGCCCTTGCAACGGTCGGAAGTTCTCACCTTGAAACTGGTGAATGCCCTGAATTAGCCTTTGCATGTTCCGTTGTCGTCTCCAGTTGAGGGTGGTTTTCCGCCAATCCGTTGGTTCGCAACTTCAAAATCAGGCCCATTCTTTACGGGTCTTGTCAATTGCTTTCCGAAGTTCGTTTGCCTCAGCACTGCCTCGTTCAAGAAACCGGGTCGCTTCCAACAACCAAACGGCGATTTCAGGCTGACGAAGCTGGTAGAACACACGGCGTCCTTCGCGCCGCTCGGAAACCAGGCGGTTCGCGCGCATTACCATTAGGTGTTGCGATACCCCAGAATGGCTGATGCCAAGTGCTTCTTGCAGTGAGTTCACGTCGTGCTCCCCATCCCGCAATTCTTCAATAATGCGGATACGGTGCGGGTGCGATAGAACCCCCAACAAATCCGCAAGCTCTTTCGTCACTAAGGCACGGTGCGGCATGGCAATCGACCTTTCATCTTTAAGATTCAAACATTTGAATCTTATTACATTGCAATGTTACGCTACGGAAACGCATCCGTCAAGACGGTCTCCCGACGATTTTGCTGAATGCGTGACGACCGCCGGCTGGCCGAGGCCGAGATGGATGTGCGGGCGCTCGTCCTATTCGACAAGCTGCGGGTCGAGGATAACGAGTCCCACAACACGTTCAGGAAGAAGTTGCGGTAGGCGACAAATTGGGACTTGGCTGGATCATCGAAGGAAAACGGTTCGCTGAATAAATGGCACACAGAAGTCGTGCGACTTCAGGCCCAACTGCTGAACCTGTGGTTGCTCGACGGGATCGACGCTAATACGTCCAGGAGTCGGAATCTGACTTGCGACTTCAGTTCGAAGCGTGCAGCAGAGAAAACACCTAATTGGAACAAACCAGCATCCATGCAGAGCAGGATGCGGGCCCGCGCTGGACGTGTCGCCACTGGAATGAAGGCCACTCGCCGAGCGTTCCAAGTAAACGCGTGCCGAGTTTCAAGAGACTTCGGCGATCGAAAATGCATGGATGGACCGACGGATGTTCGTCCCGCCGAGAAGTTCTCCCATTACGATTTCTTGCCGCTGTCGAGGATTTCGGAAAACTCGCCCGCGTTGCCGGCGAACGAGCGGACCGGAATGTCGTAGCGGTGGAGCATTGTTAGGTACAGATCGCCGAGTGGACGCTCGGTGGCCTGCTTGATGTATCGGCCGTGTTTGAGGCCGAGGTTTTTGCCACCCGCGAGGATGATGGGATAGTTGCGAGCATTGTGGGTGGTGCTAGTACCGCTGCCGTAAAGGGCCATGGTGCTGTCGAGGAGCCGTGAGTCCCCTTCGCGGATCGAACCGAGACGTTTCAGGAAGTAAGCGAACTGCTCGGCCAGGTAGCGGTCGTACTTCGCCCAATTCAATGAGTTGTTGTCGTGGCTAAGGCCGTGATGCCCGCCCTTGCCGATGCCGACGATCGCGGGGAAGCGATCGCAGACGCCGACACCGTCCTCCGCACACATCTGGTAGGCGGCGGAGCGCGTCGTGTCGGTCTCGAAGGCCAGGACGATCAGATCGAGCATGGTCCGGATGTGATCGGTCGGTCCCTTCGGGGAAACGTCTAGGTTAATCTTCGTTCGATCGACCGACGGCATCGCCTTGCCGAGCCAGTCTTCGGCGCGCACGAGCCGGTCTTCGACTTCGCTGAGCGACGACAGGAACTCATCGAGCCGTTGCTGGTCGGGCCGGCCAAGGTTGTTGCGCAGCGACCGCGAGTCATCGAGCAGGAAATCGACGCGGCGGCGACCCGAAGCGAGCGACTTCTTTCGCGCGGCGAGATCGCCACTGGCGGGCGGCTCGAAAAGCCGTTCGAAAATGCGGCTCGGCACCGACTCGGCGGGGATGGCCCGGCCCTGGGCGTCAAAGGAGATTGTGGTCGATCGGCTCTTGGCACCGACTCCCCCCTGGCTCGAAAGAACCAGCGAGGGGATGCGAGTCTGCGAGGCGTAACGGCGAGCGATCGCCTGGTCAATCGAAATCGAATTCTCCAGATTGACGCGGATGTCAGCCCCCGTGAGCCAGACGTCTACCGTGTTGTGCCCGACGAGCTGCCGGCTCGAGGGATGCGACAGCCCGCTGAAAATGGACATGTCGGCACGATGCGGCGCGAGCGGTTCCAGCGATTTATTCAGTTTATAGTCCGCGCCGCCGGTGTGCGGGAACCAGTGCCAATCCTGGAAGTGAGCCTGGTCTTTTCCGGGAAGCGCCACGCCGTTGCCGAAGAAGAAGGCACAAAACCGCTTGGGCGGCTGCACGGTCGTCGGAGCCGCATGCGACATGGCTTCGAGCCACGGCAGGGCCAGCGATAGTCCAGCACCGCGAAGGAACGTTCGTCGATCGAGACGCCAGGAAGGACTCGGCATGGTGGGAAGCCTTTCGTGACTTCGGCGAAAACGGAGTGCCTGCGGGGAGGAAGGCGGGTCGGCGGAGGACAATCGTCTTAGAGGAAGAATACCAGATTGTATTGTCAATTCCAACGCTTTTTCGTTACTTCAAAGCGTCACATCGGTTCGGGAGCCTAGTGAGCCAGCGTGAAGGAATTCGACGGTCCGTCGAGAATGAACAGGCAATGTGACAATATGTCCCGTCCTATGAGGGCCTGGTATCCCAGCCCGCCGAGAGACTGTTCGAAAATGTCCTGTCGACCAACGACAAAGTCACGTTTTGGATCGTGCGACGGATGTAGGATGCGCAAGCCCACGCTATATTCCATTGCCGCATTGACACCGCCCAGCGCCGGGATGTTGGCTATGACAATTCGGCGATGGACAAGTCCGGCAAATCG
>JAIOQJ010000010.1 GCA_021413475.1 Planctomycetota bacterium
TGACCCCAACTTTTACCGTCGAGACGCCTCCAAAGCAAAGAATGCCGTGAATCAAGAACGAAGCCGAGTGCGCAGCGAGCGCGGCGGAAGCTGGATCGGACCCGCCGAGTTGTGTCGCTCATCTTATCGCCGAGGCCGGCCGCCGTTCGCGCGCGGTCGATGTCTTGGTTTTCGCTGTGTAGGGTCGAGCAAGGATGTTGGTTGAAATCTAAGGAGACACGAGCATGCCGCGTACCATCGTTTTACCGCCCGCCCTCGACCTGGTTTCGCCAGGCCGGCGCGACTACTGGGTCGCCCTGGAACACGACAGTATCTGGGGCGAGTTTCATATTCCGCTGACGGTGATCGTCGGGCCGCAGGCGAAGGACGGTCGCGGGCTGGTGACGTTTGGGTCAAACCACGGTAACGAGTATGAAGGCCCGGTGGCACTCAAGAATCTGCTCTCCGAGATTCGTACCGAAGATGTCCCGGGACGAATCATTCTGGTGCCGGTGCTCAACCCCGCCGCGTTTCAGGCCGGGACGCGGGAAAGCACCGCGGACGACGGCGTCAACCTGAACCGGGCCTTTGTGGAAAATGCCGGCTGTGTGCCAGCTTTGAGCGGCATCACCCATCGGATCGCGAAGTTTGTGCGGCAATATATTTGGCCGCACGTTCACGTGGTCATCGACCTGCACTCGGGTGGCGACGTGGCACGCTTCGCGCCTTGTGCCAGCTTTCACCCGCTCGACGACCCCGAACAACATCGTGCCGTCGAGCAAACGGCCCGCTGGTTTGGCTTGCCGTTGGTCATCATCTATCAAAATCAAACGCCGGGCCTGCTGCCGAGCGAAGCGGAAAGCCTGGGGAAGATCACGGTCGGCACCGAACTGGGCTGGGGCGCGAGCGTGGCGGCAGTCGGGGTTCGGCACGCCCGGCAAGGGGTCCTGGCGGCGGCGATCCATCACGGCCAACTTCGCGGGAAGATCGAGCCGATTGGCCACCATGCCGCCAGCACGCAACGCCTAGTGGCGATGGTCGAACGCGAATGCTTTGTCCCCGCGCCGTGGCCGGGCCATTACGAGCCGCTAGTCGAATGTGGGGAAGTAGTTCGCCAGGGGCAAACCGTGGGGCTCTTGCACGATTTCTATCGAATCGACGAAAAGCCCTGGCCCGTTGTTGCTGGGGTTGACGGCATCGTCATCGCTCAGGCCTGGAAAGTGCCCGTGCGGCAAGGGCAGCATATCTTGGTTGTCGGTAAAGAGATGCCCTTTTGCTGAGTTTTGAGATTCAATTTCTTCCAGCTCAAATCGCCAGATTCCGCGCGGCCACACGCTCGGTCTAGCCAAAGGAGCGTCCCTTGCTGAATTAGGACAGGGCCATCGAGCCGCCGAGGCGTTGGTATTCTGATGGATTTATTCGACCTTCGGATGGTTTACATTTACGAAGGATCGGATACAATCGTGCATGCTGCCGCGTCCCTTACGCGAGACTGCTATGCCCAACTTCTACAACGACCTCCACAAATCGCCGCCACCAATTCCCGATTCTGGGATCATTCTGCCTGATGACGCCGGGAACGCACTGATTGATCTCGGAAAAACCATCCTGGCCGCGCCGAGTCAACTGCCCGCCCCGCACCTTGCGTCGAACAGTGCGTTTCCCAAACAGCATGATAGCCGATATCAGATTCGCGAGGAAATCGCACGTGGTGGGGTTGGGATCATTTACAAGGCGATTGACAAGTCGTTGGACCGCGAGATCGCCTTCAAGGTGCTTCTCGAATTGCATCAAAACAAGCCGGAGGTTCGACGGCGATTCCAGGATGAGGCGAGCATTTCGGGCCGGCTGCAACACCCAGGTATCGTTCCTGTTTACGAGTTTGGGCTCCTCTCCGACGCCAGGCCATTTATTGTCATGGGTCTCGTTCAAGGGCAAACCCTTGAAAAATTGCTCGCGGAACGCACGCAACCCGAGAAGGATTTGTCGAAATTCCTGAAAATCTTTGAGCGCGTGTGTCAAACCGTTGCCTATGCCCATTCCGAGGGAATCATCCATCGAGACCTCAAACCAGCCAACATCATGGTGTCGCCTTTCGGCGTGGTGAACGTAATGGATTGGGGCGTTGCCAAAATTCTCAATGGCATCGCACCGAGCGAAGACGACGTCCCGTGGTCGATTCGGGAACCTTCGAATATTGAACTTCGGTCCCAGGCAACCGACGACGCCCCCGCCGGAAATATGCGCGGCACTCAGCTTGGAAGCGTCATGGGAACGCTCGCTTACATGGCCCCCGAACAAGCGAGAGGAGAAATCGATCGCCTCGACAGGCGGTCGGATGTCTTTGGGTTGGGGGCGATTCTATGCGAAATATTAACAGGACAACCTCCTTACACTGCTCCCAACAGTGCGATCGCCCACAAAAAGGCCGCATCTGCGGATCTGGAAGACGCGTACTCGCGCTTGGCGCGGTGCGGCGGCGAACGAGAATTGATCGAACTAGCCAAACGCTGTCTCGCCGCTCAATCCAGTGAGCGATACGCCGATGCCGGGGAACTCGCCTTCTCGCTGACGAGCTACCTGGAATCTCAAATCCGGCAGGCCGAGCACGATCTGGTCCGCTTCTTCGAGCTTTCCATGGACCTTTTTTGCATTGCAAGTTTCGACGGCTATTTCCACCGCATCAATTCGAATTTTTCCAGAGCACTCGGGCATCCGGAACGCGAATTCCTCACCAGGCCGTTCTTCGACTTTGTTCACCCGGAAGATCACCAGGCGACACGTGACGAGATGGCCAAACTGGCGCAAGGCTTACCCGTTGTTCAGTTCCGCAATCGCTACCGCAATGCCCAGGGGGACTACCACTGGTTCGAATGGACCGCGAAAGCCATCCCCGAAGAAAACGTGATTTTCGCGGTGGCACGCGACATAAGCCATCGCGTTAAGCCTTCCGAGCATCCCGCGAGCGTGGATCTCTAGTCCACCGATTTTCGGGGCGTTCGAATATGCTTGTAAACCTCGCACGAAGCGGATATTCTGATAAATTGAAGATTGCCAGCCTGCCTCAAAATGAAGAAGTGAATTTGTCATCATCAGTCCTTCCAGAAAATCCCGTAGAATAATGGAAGCTGCCGTCCGAGCTCCGTCTCTATCTCTTTAGAATTAGAAGCGCCCATTTCTCGCCCTCCGCCTTTGCTACCGCACCATTACATCTTCCCAGTTTTCGGTACTGATATGAAACATCCGTATGCCTGCCGTACAGCCGAACATGGCATTTCACGTCGGCACGTGCTCAAAACGATGCTCGGCTCAGCGGCCGGTGCCGGGCTCGCACCCTGGGCGGAACCGCTCTTAGCCGGCGAGGCCAAGAAGCAGCGGAAGCAGATGCTGTTTCTCTGGCTGGATGGCGCGTGCAGCCAGTTTGAGACTTGGGATCCGAAACCGGGCACCATTTTCGGCGGGCCCTTTCGTTCCATCCAGACCAAGGTTCCGAGCATTCACATAAGCGAGTTGATGCCGGAGATGGCTCAGCGAATGGATCGGTTCTCGACGATCCGCAGCATGCATACGCGTTTCGAGGACCATTCACGGGGTGTCGATCCGATTCAGCGCGGCGATCCAAAGAACCGCGGTGTGACCTATCCGTTTCTTGGATCGGCGCTGGCCAAATGGATCGGTGCCGGCGATAGCGGGCTGCCACCGTACATCCACATCAAACCGGGCAGCGGTGGGTTCATGTATCAGGATGGCGGCTTCCTCGGGCCGGAATACGGCTCACTGGCGCTGGGCGACGGTTTGCCGCCCGCGAATTTAGCCGCTCCCCCGTCGGTCACGCCCGCCATCAACGACGAGCGAAACCTGTTACGCCAAAAGATCGATCAGCGTTTCACCGACCGACGCATGCCGGACGCGGGCAACGCTTACAAATACACCTATCGCGTTGCCGAGCAGATGATGAAGCGGGCCGATCTGTTCGACCCGACGCGGCTCAAAGCCAAGGACATCGAACGCTACGGCAACACCGAAATCGGCCGCCACATGGCCCAGGCGTCGCGGCTGCTCGAAGCCGGCGTCACCTTCGTCAAAGTCACCATGTTTCACTGGGACACGCATGGCGACAATTTCAACTGCCACCAGGCCGGCATTCCCCAGGTGGACCGGGCGCTGGGAGCCATGATCGACGACCTGGTCGAGCGCGGCATGTACGATCACACCATGATCGTGATGATGTCGGAATTCGGCCGAACACCACGCATCAACGGGCGGGTTGGCCGCGACCACTGGCCCGAGTGCTGGTCGGTCGGTTTGGGTGGCGGCGGCATCAAGCCGGGCGTTGTCGTCGGCAAGACCAACGAACTGGGCACGTTCAACAGCGGTCAGGAATATGACGTCGGCCACTTGTTCCACACGATTTTCAAGGCGATGGGCGTCGATCCAACCGTCAAGGAATACGACAACCGCGGACAGCCGCTGCCGATCGCCCATGAAGATTGCTCCCCCATTGCCGAATTACTGGCCTGATCAGTGCCCCGTCGCGGCCCGCCTTCTGGAGAGGACGAATGCTGAATCCTAGCGCTACCAAACTCGAACGGACACTGACCAGCGACAAGCAAGTGGCTTGTTGCCGCCTGAGTCCCGACCGCAAATTCCTGTTTGCCGCCGGCTTCAATGGCGACCTTTTCCGCTGGAACTTGGCGGACAACAAGCAAGAAACCTTTCCCGCGCATCGCGGCTGGGTTGAATCGATGATTCTCCATCCCGATGGGTCCCAGTTATTTACCGCGGATTCGTGGGGGCAGATTCATTGCTGGCCCGTTGCCGGCGGAGCGATGAAGCCGATTTGGTCCGTCGCCAATACCCACCCCCAATGGATGCGGCGTCTGACCATCAGTCCCGATGGCAAGATGCTGGCCACCTGCGGCAACGACCGCATGATCCGGCTTTTTTCGGCCATCGATGGCAAGCCGATCCGCGAACTGCCGGGACACAACTCCCACGTGCAAAGCGTTGCCTTCGATCGCGAAAGCAAATCGCTTGCCAGCGGCGACCTTCACGGCATCGTCAAGCACTGGGACATCGCGAACGGCAAATGCCTGCGTGATCTCGATGCCTCCAAGCTCTACAAAAAATTTCACCAGTACGATCAGGGCGGCGTCCGCGTCATGACGTTCGACTCGAAATTCGAAACGCTTTATTGTGCCGGCTTCGAAGGCGTCAACGCGAATCAGGCTCATGGCAAGCCGACGGTGATCGCTTTCGACTGGTCCACCGGTAAGCAACGCGTGACGATGACGCCCAAAGCCGATTTTAAAGGTCCGATCACGGACGTGGCTTATCATCCCGCCGGATACCTGATCGGTGCCGGCAGCAGCGAGGGCGGCGGCGTACTCTGGTTCTGGAAACCGGGCGAAGTTGAGGAAACGCATCTGGTCAAGCACCGCTTTTCGTTCCGCGGGATCGGTCTGCATGGCGACGGCACGACCCTGGTTGCCGCGACCTTTGGGGACGACGGAGGCCAGCGCGGCGGCAATGGCCGCAGGCTCAATGCCAAGGGCGAATACCCGGACTTTCAGGGGAGCGTCGTTCTCTACACGCTGGGCGAAAGTGCCCAACCTAACGCCAAGAAATGACTTCCCGTGGGGACAAGCTTCTAACTTGTCCGAATTCGGACAAGCTAGAAGCTTGTCCCCACGGCCAATTTGAGATGAAAGCTTGGAGACCGAGTCATGCGTTTTGAATCGAACCTGTTACTAGTAACCGCCTTCGTCGTCTGCCTGACGACCGGTTTCGCTGGCGCGGAGCCGTCGTTGCACGAACGCATCGATCAATCCATCGCCGCCAAGACCAAGGGACCGTTCGCCAAGCGAACAACCGATCCGGAATTCGCGCGCCGCGTTTATCTCGACTTCGCTGGCAGGATTCCGAGCGCGGCAGAGGCGCGTGCCTTCATTGCCGACACGGATACCGCCAAGCGCGGCAAACTGATCGACAAGCTCCTCGCGAGTCCTGAATATGCACGCCGCATGCAACAGGCCATGACGGTTTTTCTGACGGAACGTCGGCCGGCGGTGGCGGTGGCGGATTCCGAATGGAACGCGTACGTACAAAAGGCATTCGCCGCCAATACACCGTGGGACGTTTTCATTCGCGACCTGATCGCCGCCGACGGTAAGGACGAAAAACACCGTCCCGCCGTCCGCTTTTTCGCGGACGGCAACCGCAATGATGCCCACCAGCTAACTCGGGACGTCGGCCGATTGTTCCTCGGCATCAATTTCAACTGTTCCCAGTGTCACGACGACCCGAACATCAAGGATTTCAAACAGAGCGACTACTTCGGCGTTTACACTTATCTCCGCAATACCCAGGTCAAGGCGGACCGGGGAATCAAAACAACTCTGGTCGAGACGGTCGCTCAGGACAAGCAAGAGTTTCAATCAGTTTTTACCAACGTCAAGGCAACCATCGGACCGCGGTTGCCCAATGGAATGGAAGTCGACATCCCCAAGTTCCCCAAGGGAAAAGAATTTGATATGCCGGGTGTACCGAAGTTTCGTCCTCGCGAATTGCTGGCTACGCATCTGACGGCACCGGCGAACGCGCGATTTGCGCGCAGCAGCGTTAATTATTTTTGGTTCCTTCTAATTGGGCGTGGTCTCGTTCATCCGCTCGACATGATGCATACGGCCAATCCCCCGTCGCACCCCGAAATCCTCGACGCGTTGAGCAACGAGTTTGTCGCGAAGAAGTTCGACGTAAAGCACATTCTCCGCGAAATCGCCCTGAGCGAGGCCTATCAGCGTTCAAGCATCTTGCCGGAAGGCGTGGATGCTCAAAACGTTCCGCCGCAAGAATTCCGAGTGGCCGTTCCTCGACCTCTTTCCGCGGAACAACTCGCATTTAGTGCCATGACGGCAACGGGACACCTGGAGGAGATCCTCGCCGCTCCGGCACCCAAGGAGAAAAAGTTCACGTACAAGGAGTACGTCAACGGCAAGATTCCCGCACCGAGCTATCTGCCGGACGTTCTCGACCTATTCGGCGCGACGTTCGGCAGTCCCCCGGGAACGCCGGAAGTGGATTTCGCGCCATCAATGAGCCAGGCGCTCTTCTTGATGAACGACAAACTAATCATGCACTGGCTCGACCCGAAGGGGGCTCACCTGATCGCTGACCTCGCGAAACAACCGGACGCCGCGTCTATTGCCAAGGAGTTGTACCTTCGAGCGTTGACGCGTCAGCCCACCGAGGAAGAAATGGCCATCGTCTCGGACTACCTGACGAAGCACCTGTCGCGCCGCAACGATGCATTAAGCGAACTGGCATGGGCAGTACTTACTTCGGGGGAATTTCGTTTCAATCACTGAGATGTTCATTGAAGCGAGGCCGCATATCAAGCGGCCTGGCGAACTCGCGGATTGTCCAAACTCACTTTTTCTCAGCAGCCGCTTGGCTACGCGCGCACGCGGTGCAAAGGTTGGCGTACGGAATCGCCTTCAAACGTAGTTGCGCGATCTTTTTGCCACAACTCTGACAGACTCCAAACGTCCCCGCGGTAATTCGCTCCAAAGCCGCGACCACTTCCTTGTGCCGGTGCTCGACGTTGTCGTACAGGCCAATGGCCACTTCTTCGTCACCTCCACTTACACCCACTGTTTCTGGGAGAAGCGATGGAGACCCAATGTCATTGCTTGCCGTGTTCCCCACTGGCGTTTGGACCTGCTTGAGCAGTCCCGCCTTGTCGTGGACCAAGTGATCGCGCATATCGCTAAGCTGTTTTCGAAATTCCTGGATCTTGTCGTCGGTCATGGGATTGTTCCTCTTGTATGAGCGGATTGATGGCAAATTCGAAGCAAGTCGCGTACCAATCGACAAAAATAAACGGAACGCGATGATGGTGCAAAAATTCGAGCAGGTGCCGTGCGGAATCGACACATTCTATCGGTATCAATGCCGGACGTGTCGCGATTTCGCACGGGTCCCGTGGAAACAACGAGACTGTGTCTATGTGCGGCCATCGTCTTCCACGCAATCTTGCCCTAGAAAACGGCCCTATAAGTGCCTTTTGGCACGCCGCATGCTGTCAACATCTTTTGTCGTAAAGACAATCATTCACCCACTTGGTGCCCGACGAGTCTCGATCGCTCTGCTCTGGGGCATCCCGAGGCATTATCAACGGAGAGCGCATTCATGCATAAACACCACCAAAAGCGATCAACCGCGGCACGGTCTGGTCCGAACGGATCGAAGTCCCCAACGCCATCAATCACCGCTCCGTCTGGCAACAAGGACAGCGATGCACGGGCGATATCGGCGGAAGACATCAGGCTCTATGCATATCTGAAATGGGAAAGCGCGGGTAAGCCGAACGATGACGGCCTCCAGTTCTGGCTGGCGGCGGAGCAAGAATTGGCGCATGGCAAATAGGTGGAACCCCAGGACATTCTCAAAGAAGGTGCCTTCACATGCGAAAAGCTGGAATCTTCGCTCTGGCGCTGTCGGCTGGCCTGTTGCCTTTGGGCTGTAACAGTTCATCAACCTCTCCCGTATCCAATGCGAAGGAAAAAATCGGCGAGGCTGCCGAGGCGACGGCGGCGGCGGCCAAGGCGAAACGCGATGAATTCGCCCGCGAAATGCAGAAGAAACTGGACGAACTCGACACGAAGATCAAAGCTCTTGAGCAACGCGCTAGCGAAGCCAAAGGCGATGCCCAAAAGGACCTGAACGATAAGGTCAAAGTGGCGAAAGCGAAGCGTGATACGGCTGCCAAGAAACTGGACGAACTGAAAGAAGCAAGCCACGACCGCTGGGAGAAGGTCAAGGATGGCGTGGGGAACGCATTCGACGATCTCAAGAAGGCGTTTGACTGATCGAATTTTTGAAGCATCGGACGATTCAATTGCCGTCGGGTCCGATAGGAGTTTCATGTGGCAAGCGATCAGGACAAGCAGGAATTGCGAGAAAAGATGGCCGCCGTGGTTGGGGCAAGGTTCGGGGGCGATTACGAAGCCGCCTTCCGGAGTTACGATGCCGACCACGACGGAGCAATCGAGAAGGACGAGTTAAAAAGCCTCTTGAGTGACGCCGGTGTCGGCAGCATGTGGACCCGGTGGGCTTGGGCTGCCGGGATCATCAAGGAGATGGATGCAGATACGGACGAACGCATCACCTGGCCGGAGTTCGCGGCCGCGTTCGAGAAGCAAGAAGGCCATGCCCCGCACTCGGGGCATGGCGCGAGGCCTGGATCTTAGTTCCTTGAAGTTTTCCAAACACCAGGGCCAGCGGGTATGCGAACGCTGATGCTGTTCGTGGGGTACGCGGCGGCGACTTTTACCAACGAAAGCGGTGATTTATGGGTTTAATCTTGCTGGTCGTTTTAATTCTGCTCCTCGTTGGAGCATTCCCTCGATGGGGCTACAACCAGAACTGGGGCTATGGCCCGACCGGGCTCTTGGGATTGGTACTGCTGATCGTGCTGATCCTCCTCTTATTGGGACACATCCCCTATCGCATTTGACGATGCTCTACTCGTCACCGGGACTGGCGGACGATTTCTGAAAGGGGGGAGTCGTTTCGCCAGGGTCCGGGTTGCCAGATGCGGAATCCTTCAAGGTCCTGCTGGCGAGCGTACCGCTAGCCTGGTCTTTCGTTTTTTTTCGACGTTTAATGGGTAAAGAGGGAACAATGTCCCAAGCGACCGGCAGATACATTCCTGTCAGTTACTTCCGTCGACTTGTCACCGACCTGATGCATTTCAGCGCCAAAGTTCCCGGTGCGACCATTGAACGGCGTATGAACCTTGGCCGCCTCGTCGCGGCACGGGAGGCATGCACACCCGCGCCGACTTGGTCCGCGATTTTCGCCAAGGCGTTCGCCATGGTGGCGGCTCGCACTCCGGCTCTGCGAACTTCGTATCTGACTTTTCCCTGGCCTCGTTTCTACGAGCATTTCACCAACATTGCCACGATCAATATCGATCGAGAACTCGCGGATGAGCGCATCGTCCTCTTCGCGCACATCCCCAGCCCGGAAACCCGCACCCTGCGAGAAATCGACGCGATCATCCGCCACCATCAGCTCGAGCCAGTTGACAACATCCCATCAAATCGCTGGGCCCTCTTCCTCAGTCGCGTTCCGTGGCCCTTCAGGCGACTATTGTGGTGGGCCGCTCTCAGCATGCGAGGCTCGATACGCTGCCGTTTCTTCGGCACCTTTGCAATGAGTTCAGTCGGATCGCAAGGTGCCGGCATTACGCATCTGATGCCGCTTCTGACGTCCCAGCTTCATTACGGGATGATCGATCCGACGGGTGGACTCGAAATGCGGTTGTCGTTCGATCACCGCGTTCTCGATGGAGCACTTGTGGCGCGGGGGCTCGCCCAAATGGAAGAGATTCTGCTGAACGACATGGTCCGTGATTGCTCTCAGATAAAGGATTCTGCGTCCCAATCAAGCAGCGAAGCGAGTTGAATCATGTCCGCCATGACCATTCCCGTTCTGCCCAAGCAGATTCCGCACGGGCCGCATTCGCCAAAGTCGGCGGCACACGTTTCGCCGCTGTTGCTTGAAGCCGCCGATACTGAAAGTGACGCGGTACTCCAGAAATTCGGATCGGCAAAGAGTGGACTTTCACAAGAAGTGGCGGGGCGGCGATTTCTCGAATCGGGCCCGAACGTCGTGGCTCGGGACGAGCGTCATCCCCGCATCCGGTTGCTTCGGAAGGCCTTGATCAATCCGCTTGTGATCCTGCTCGTCGTGCTCGCGGCCTCTTCTTTCTTTACCGGCGATGATCGAGCGGGAAGCGTCATTCTTCTCATGGTGGTTCTCGGAGTCGTCGTGCGGTTCGTTCAGGAAGCCCGGGCCGACTCGGCCGCTGCCAAGCTCCGCGCGATGATTAGCGTTCACGCGACCGTTCTTCGCGATGGCCAGCAACGGGAAGTTCCGATCGGCGAACTGGTACCCGGTGATGTCGTCGAGCTCGCCGCCGGAGATATGATTCCCGCGGACGTGCGCTTGCTTACCTGCAAGGATCTATTCATTATCCAGGGCAGCTTGACCGGCGAATCATTCCCAGTCGAAAAGTTCGCGGCCCGCGAAGAAGTCGCGGGCCGATCGCCTCTGGAACTGGCCAACGTCTGTTTCCTGGGTACCAGTGTCGAGAGCGGTGCCGCAACGGCGTTGGTCGTGGCCACTGGCCTGAACACCTTCCTCGGCGGTTTTTCTTCGCAATGGCGGTCGCAGTTGGATTGACTCCGGAAATGCTGCCGATGATCGTGGCCGTCTGCCTCTCCAAAGGGGCGATCGCCATGTCTCGCAAAAAGGTGATCGTCAAACGCCTCAATGCGATTCAGAATCTGGGAGCCATGGATGTCCTTTGCACGGACAAGACCGGTACTCTGACCCAGGACCGAATCATCCTGGAAAAGCACTGCGACGTGAAGCTGCAAGAAGACGACGAGGTCCTGATGCTGGCGTACCTCAATAGCCACTTCCAGACAGGCCTGAAGAATTTGATGGACCGGGCGATTCTGACGCATACGGAGGTGCATGCGCATCCGAAGTTTCCCGAATTTGCCAAGGTCGATGAGATCCCGTTCGACTTCTCACGGAGAATGATGTCAGTCGTCGTGAAAACGCCCGAAGGTGCTCACCGGCTCATCTGCAAAGGTGCCCCGGAGGAAATCTATAAGCATTGCGCCAACTTCGAATTGGACGGCGAGATTGAGCCAGTAAACGAAATGATGCGCGCGGATCTCAAAGAGGAATTCGACCAACTCAGTGCCGATGGCTTTCGAGTTCTCGCCGTCGCCTACCGCGATCTGGAAGCCAAAGCGGCATACTCGAAGAGCGACGAAAAAGACCTGATTTTGCGCGGCTATGTCGCTTTCCTCGATCCACCCAAGGATACGGCCCGAACGGCGATCGCGGCGCTTCAAGCGGATGGCATCACGGTCAAAGTACTCACGGGCGACAACGAACTTGTAAGCCGTAAGATCTGCCATGAGGTCGGCATCGCCACCGATCAAGTGCTTCTGGGAACCCAAGTGGAGAAGATGTCCGACGTGGAACTGGCTGAGGCGGCCGAGAAGACGACTCTGTTCGCCCGCCTGTCCCCCGCCCACAAACAACGAATAATCAAAATCCTGCAAGGGGCGGGGCATGTGGTCGGGTTCATGGGCGACGGCATCAACGATGCCCCGGCCCTTCGCGCCGCCGACGTGGGCATCTCGGTGGACACGGCTGTCGATATCGCCAAGGAATCGGCCGACGCCATCCTGATGGAGAAGGACCTGCAGGTGCTGGAAGTAGGGGTTCGCGAAGGACGCAAGGTTTTCGCCAACATCCTCAAATACATCCGGATGGGCGCCAGTTCCAATTTTGGCAACATGTTCAGCGTCCTGGGCGCCAGCGTGTTCCTGCCGTTCGTGCCCATGGCGCCGATTCAAATCCTCGCCAACAATTTGCTCTACGATTTCTCGCAGGTCGCCATCCCAACCGATGAGGTGGACCCTGAACAAGTTGCCAAGCCGCGGCCTTGGTCGATGGGTGCGATTTCCCGGTACATCCTGTTCATTGGCCCGTGCAGTTCCGTCTTCGACTATGTCACGTTTTTCGTCATGCTCTATGTCTTCGGCTGCTGGGACCCGGCCAATGCGTCGCTCTTCCAGACCGCGTGGTTCGTCGAATCTTTGTTGACACAAACTCTGATCATCCACATCATCCGCACCAACAAGATTCCATTCCTGCAAAGCCGGGCCAGTTGGCCATTGATCGCCGCGACGGTTACCATCATGATGATCGGGGCGTCGTTGCCCTTTTCGCCGATCGGCCCTATGCTGGGGTTCACCCCGTTGCCGTTCCTCTTTTGGCCACTCCTTGCGATGATCTTGCTGGGGTACGCCCTCCTTACTCAGGCAGTGAAAACGTTGCTATTGAGGAGAAAATGGGTTACGGGTTAGATCATCACTTCCCAAACCGCGGCCCAATAGCCATCGCGCAAGGGCCGTGCCCCACGCGCATGACATAAGGGCTACGCTTGAGGCGGAACCCATCCACGTCGAAGACCGCGATCCGGTGAGCGTACGTCAAGCCAACGAACAGTTGAGAGCCATCGGGAGAGAACTCCATGCCTTCCGGTAAGCTCTCGACATCGAGGTGATAAAGCAGGCGGGCGGGCTTTGAACTTAGATCGATCACCGCCAGATGGCTGTAGGCCTGATGCACCGTCCGCGGGCTGTCGTCCAGGCAACTGAGGACGGCGAACTTGCCGCTGGGATGGACCGCTACCCCTTCGATCCCATCCCCCACTTGCGGAACAACCTCGGTCACCGTCGGCGCTTCCAGCGAAACATCGGCGATGAATACCGACGCAAGCACGCCTTTGCTGGGCGTGTGCCAGCCGTTGGGAATGATGACCCGTTTTCCATCGGTTGTGAACCGGCAGGCGTACGGGCCATCCCAATCGGGAAGTCCCTTAGGGATCTTCACTTCGTCTTGATAAGTGATCACCCCGTCGCGGTATCGCAGGAGGTGGGCCGCCATGGTGCCGCCCTTTTCCTTGCGGCCATTGCCGACGACGCGGTCGCCTTGAGGGCTGATATCGATACCCGCGAGGTTGAAATCCGTTGGGTTGTCTTTGACCAATTCGAGTTGCCCGGCTCGCATTTCGTAAACCCGGATACCGGTGGTGTACGGGATGAGCAACCGCTTGCCGTCGGGGTGCATCACCGCCATTCGCGGATCGGGCATCTTGATCGTTTGCACCACCTTCAAGTCCTCGGACGCCAGATCAATGACGCTCAGAATATCTGGTGCTTCAGGTTCGCCGGCGTTTTTCCGGCAGGTTACAAAACCGTAATGGCCGTCGCCCGTCATGGCCATGTACGGCGTGCCTGAAATGGTGTTGGGAACCGAGCCGTATACGGTCTTCACGATCGGCGGATGGTCCGGCCCCACATGAATGACCGTGATCGAATCGGCCGTGAATTTCTTGGGGTCCGGCTTGCCGTCAGGGTTGGGACGCTGATGAACCTGGCCGTCGTTGGCGCTCAGGATGGTCAAGCGCTGCTTGCTCTTGATCCAGGGACCCGCCAGATCAGGCGGCGTGGCAATCTTCGTTGACGGTTCGGTCGCGCAGTCCACCGCTGTCCGAGCGACCGAATCTCCAGGAGTCCGTGGTTCCGAACAAGAACTACAAGAAAAGGAAAGTGCGACTGTTGCAGCGATGAAAAGAGTACGCATTCGCCCGTCTCCTCTTGGACATCAGGTAGAACCGAGTCAAGGAAGGTTAAGTTGGCGGTGCGACGATGTCAACGAATCAGATGGGAATGCGGAGAATCGTCATGGCATGATCGCTCCCGGCGCGATGAATTCATTGCCGCTACGAGGCGGAGCCACCTCCGCGGGGTCGGACATGGGCGCTTCGCTGCGCCATCCTCGGCCCGAAAGTGCCTGCTGATAGCCTGCTTCAAGAAGACGACGCATCTCGGCCTGGTCGAACTTGTAAATGGGGACTCGAGACTGAAAATCATCAGGTAATGAGGTGAGGTGGAAGCGGGCCCCACTCAGCATACAGAGTGTGTAAATCCGGAAGATTTCGCCGCGAGTATGCGATGCCACCAGCGCGTCAAGCGAGCGTGCGGCAATTCGAAACGCCTTGCTTTCGGCATACTTCGGGGGCGAGTATAATTTGCCAGCGATGATGACGTAGGCATCGGAATCGACGAGCGGCCGCCGTCCTTCCTTTATTGCTTTCTGGTCCACATTCAGTTCGGATGCCCTGAGAAAGACGGAGGTCATCGCACCGCCGTCAACGTGCAACTCCGTGAAATGCTGGCCGTTGATTTCGACGTCGATCGGAACGGGCGGCAAGAATCCCGGAACCGCCGAGGTAGCAAGCAGGATCTTTCGGTAGAGTTGCTTTGCATCCGGTCGGCCGCTCGATGCGATCGCCCCCATGTCCCAAATCACCAGTCGGCCTGTATCAACGTTGGTTGTTCCTACATAGAGCCGGCGCCCTGCCGCATGGGCGGCTGCCACGGCTTGAATGACCTGATCGTCAATCTCGGCATCGACTCGCTGCTTGAACGGTGTGGAGGACGCGAGCGCATCGGACCATAAGAAAGCGAAAATCGACCGACGGCGGTATATATCTTTCGTACTCACCGAAGTGTACAGATCGGCAAGCCTCTGGTCATACTCCGATCCAAGAAACGCATACGTGGCGATCAAACCGCCGGTGCTGATGCCCGTCACCACATCAAATTGCGGCCGTGTACCGGTGGCTGTCCATCCCTTGAGCACACCAACCGTGTAGGCTCCGAACATTCCCCCTCCGGAAAGGACAAGCGCCTTGGTGCTTCGCGCGTGAGCATTGGCTGGGTCCGCCTCAAAATTTAGCCTTTTGGCAAGAGAGGCCATCACTTCGGCATCGACTGGTTTTGGCTCTTCGATCGACTGCACGACCGGGATCAAGGCGCCCGGCTGATTCAATTCGGGCGGCACACCGCGTCGGCCATGCAAGGAACAACCGGTGAGAATAGCGAAAGTGATCGCGAGCAGGCATGAAACCAAGCGAGATCGTGGCAGAAATATCTTTCGCGGGTAGATTCCAATTGTGCCCATCATGAATTATCGGACACCGATTATCCTCAACATCACCATTCTCGGCTTTTGCATGTTATTGCGATCTTTCCCGTCTTGCCCTCCTTGCGCAGCCTGCGAGTTCGTTTCCGGAAAGGACGCGGTATGCCGCAACATTGAGAAATTCCGCAGACGGCAAAACGAAATCGCCGATAACCCCCACATACCAATGTGGATTCGTACGCACCTTCCTTCACGAGGCCACGACTTCGTTGTCGATTCGTTGCTACTCACGCCATCTCGCTTGTCCTGCAATCGGGATTTTGATTGGTACCGCGCTGGTGGCTTTTGCCGGCTGTTCGTCCACGCCCAATCGATCAGAAGTCTGCTTGCCTCATTATGAGGCTAAACAAATCACCGATCAGGCGGCACCGGACGGAACATATCAGGCGGTAGAACGTTTGACAGCCGATGCGATGGCGAGCGTACACAATCAGAAAACACCTTTTCGCGCCGTATCGCGGCGTTCGAACCAGCCGTTGAACATCTTGGTTCTATCAGGGGGCGGCCAGTATGCCTCATTCGCGGGGGGCATCCTGACCGGCTGGACGGATACCGGCAAACGACCGAACTTTGACGTGGTCACTGGAGTCAGCAGCGGTGCTTTCCTGGCGGTCTACGCTTACCTCGGGCCGAAGTACGATTCTCGAATCAAACGCATGGCCCACGAACTGAAGATGTCCGACGTCTTTGTCTATCGGCCCATTTATTATCTGATGCGTCAGCAATCGATCGGTTCGTCCGAACCGCTCCAGAAGTTGATCGAGTCCGAGGTCAACGACGAAGCGATGGAGGACATGCGGGCCGCTCATCGTTCCGGGCGAAGGCTGTTTATCGGCACGATGAATCAGCGAACTCGCCGGCTGGTCATCTGGGACTTGGGTGCCATCGCTTGCAGCGATCAACCCAATGCGAATCAACTCGTTCGCAAGATCTTGGTTGCTTCGAGCAGCATTCCGGGCGTGGTCCCACCGGTCAAGATCGACGTCGAAGTGAATGGCGCACACTACACCGAAGAACACGTGGACGGCGGCGCGGTCTCGCTGGCTTTCGTTCGTTTCGGCCCCGAGTTTCCGCAACCGGATCCCGCGAAACCCGATGCCAAGTGGCTGGCGGGCTCCAACCTCTACGCCATCGCCGGCGGCAAACTCTATGCGGACACTCATGAAGGGGGCATGGGTTTACTCAGCCGAACCATCTGTTCAATTTCCGGAACACTTTATGCCCTGTACCGTGCCGACCTCTGGCGCATTTACAGCCTGTGCACGGCATCCGGGATCAAATTCCACCACACGGGCGTGCCGGATGACACGAAGATCTCCTTCAATAGCACCACCTTCGACGGCAATACCATGAAAGAGTTGTACAATCTCGGCCATCGCCTGGGTTCCAGCGATGTGCACTGGCGAACCACGCCGCCCGGTTGCGAATCGGGCGAAGAAGAAAGCCCCCGCGCGGGATTTCGATTCACCATTCCGTGAGCCGCGTCTTCGAAGCGCGAAGTGACATCGTCCACGACAGCAATAGAAACGGCCTCCGGAATCCTCCGAAGGCCGCCTTTATTTTCACTCTCATCACTTATCCCGAACAGTCTCCCCCAGCGCCGCCTGGGCCGCCGCCAATCGGGCGATGGGCACACGGAACGGGGAGCAACTGACGTAGTCCATGCCGATCTTGTGGCAGAAGACGACGCTGTCCGGGTCGCCGCCGTGTTCGCCGCAGATGCCGACTTTGAGATGTTGGCTGTGCTTCGCCTTGCGGCTGGCCCGGCCTTTTTCGACGCCGATCTTCATCAACTCGCCGACGCCGTTGAAGTCGATCGTCTGGAACGGGTCGATCGGCAGGATCTTGTCCTTCAGATAGGTCGGCATGAAGCCCTTGATGTCGTCACGGCTGAATCCGAACGTCATCTGCGTCAGATCGTTGGTGCCGAAGGAGAAGAACTCCGCTTCCTCAGCGATCTTGTCGGCCGTGAGAGCGGCACGCGGCAGTTCGATCATGGTGCCGACCTGGTACTCGACCTTCATTCCGGCCTTGGCGAAGCACTCCTCGGCCACGGCAATCGCCCGCTTCTTGAGGATGACCAACTCCTCGACCACCCCGACGAGCGGGATCATGATTTCGGGAAGCACGCTCTTGCCTTGTTTCTTCACTTCGATGGCGGCTTCGATGATCGCCTGGACCTGCATGTCACCGATTTCTGGGAAGACGATCGGCAAACGGCAGCCGCGGAACCCCATCATCGGGTTGAACTCGTGCAGTTCATCGACGCGTTCTTTCACTTTCGCCGGGGAGAGACCAAGACTCTTGGCAACTTCCTCTTGCCCCTTGGCGTCGTGCGGCAGAAATTCGTGCAGCGGGGGATCGAGCAGCCGGATCGTCACCGGGTAGCCATCCATCGCTTCGAAGATGCCGACGAAGTCCGCCTTCTGGAACGGCTGAATCTTCGCGAGAGCCGCTTTACGGCCGGCGGCATCCGAGGCGAGGATCATCTGCCGCATGGCGATGATACGTTCTTCGCCGAAGAACATGTGCTCGGTGCGGCACAGTCCGATACCCTCGGCACCGAATTCACGGGCCTTCTTCGCATCGGCCGGGGTGTCGGCATTGGTGCGGATCTTCAGCTTGCGCGACTTATCCGCCCAGGTCATCAGAGTGGCGAAGTCGCCGGTCATGGTCGGTGCGATGGTCGGCACTTTGCCGATCATGATGTCCCCGGTGGTGCCGTTGATGGTGATGAAATCACCAGCCTTGACGACTTGTCCCGCGATGGTGATGGTCCGCGCTTTTTCGTCGATCTTCATCGCTTCGCAGCCGACGACGCACGGCTTGCCCCAACCGCGAGCCACCACGGCTGCGTGGCTTGCCTTGCCCCCGGTGCTGGTGAGAATGCCCTTGGCGAGATGCATGCCGGCCACGTCTTCGGGGCTCGTTTCCTTGCGGACAAGCATGATCGGCTCAAGCGGGTGATTCGCGTGAAACTCGACCGCCTCCTCGGCGGAGAGAATCACCTTACCCGTCGCCGCGCCGGGGCTGGCCGCGATTCCTTGAGCGACCGGCTTGGAGGCGGCCTTCGGATCGAGTTGCGGCAGCAGCAGGTGATTCAACGAATCGGGGCTGACTCGCTTCACGGCGGTCATTTCGTCGATCTTCTTTTCCTTCACCATCTCGACGGCGATGCGGACAGCCGCGGAACCGGTCCGCTTGCCGGTCCGGGTCTGGAGCATGTAGAGCGTGCCGTCCTGAACGGTGAACTCGATGTCCTGCATTTCCTTGTAGTGGACTTCGAGCTTCTCGCGGATGTCCATCAGCTGTTTGTAAACTTTGGGCATTTCGCTGTCGAGCTTGGCGATCGGCTCCGGGGTGCGGATGCCGGCCACAACGTCTTCGCACTGTGCGTTGATCAGATAATCGCCATAGAAGACGTTCTCGCCGGTATTCGGATCGCGGGTGAAGGCGACGCCGGTGCCAGAGTTGTCGCCCATGTTGCCGAAGACCATCGCCTGGACATTGACGGCCGTGCCCTTGAGGCCCGTGATCCGTTCGATGCGGCGGTATTCAATGGCCTTGTTGCCGTTCCATGAGTTGAACACGGCGTTGATGGCGAGGAAGAGTTGCTTGCGGGGATCTTGCGGGAAGTCGTCGCCGACGTGCTTCTTGTAGACGGCCTTGTACCGCTTGACGAGTTCCTTGAGGTCGTCGGCACTCAGATCGGTGTCGAGCTTGGCCTTCTTCTCATCCTTGAGCTTATGGATCTCGTGCTCGAACTCTTCGTGTTCGCAGCCCATCGCGGTGGAACCGAACATGTCGATCAATCGGCGGTAGCTGTCGTAGGCGAAGCGAGCGTTACCGGTCTTCTTCACCAGTCCTTCGACCGAGGCGTCCGTCAGGCCCAGGTTGAGGATGGTGTTCATCATCCCGGGCATCGACAGGGCCGCACCGGAACGGACGGAGACGAGCAGCGGGTCGTTGTTATCGCCGAACTTCTTGCCGAACTCGGCTTCGACCTTCTTGACCGCTTCGTCGATCTCGGGGATGGCCGCTTCAGGGATCTTCTTGCCGTGCGTGTAGTAGTCGGCACAGACTTCGGTGGTAATGGTGAACCCGGCCGGGACGGGAATGCCGATCAGGCACATCTCGGCCAAATTGGCCCCCTTGCCGCCGAGCAATTCCTTCATCTTGCCGTTGCCGTCAGCCGCTTTGCCGCCGAAGTAATAAACGTGTTTCGACATGGAGATGCTTTCTCGTGAGATGATCACTCTCTCGTGGTGATCCGTGACAACATAACGTCCATGAGAGTTTTATGGATGGGCCGTTGGGAAGGCAAACAGGGAGGTAAGATGCACGTCCGGTTTGATCTCGAAGGCAAGCTCGCCCGCATTCGGTGATTTCAGAAACACGTCGCCCATTCTGGTGAAAGCTCTCGCAGCCCCTTAGTAAGAAGTTCGATGGATCAACGAATATCATTCAAAAATTGTGGAATAGTATCCAAGGATTCTCCCGACTCGCGCGGCTCCAATTATAATTGCACATTTTTTCATCGCACCACGATGGTTCCACCCTCTATACTTCGAAGTAGGAGTACGCATCGTCCACGATCTCACCGGAGCTAACGATGAACAAAATGCTTTTTGCGGCCGTTCTCGCCATTTTCTGGTCGGCCCCCGCTTCTGCCGCGGATACGCACGAATCGCTTGCCGAGGAGTCGATCAAAGCCCTTGGAATGTTTAGCGATGCACTGGCAACCATCAAGGACAAGGACACGGCGAAAAAAG
>JAIOQJ010000599.1 GCA_021413475.1 Planctomycetota bacterium
CTGGATCTCGACGCTTCGGCCATCGACTTTGCCCGCCTTATCGCGCGGCTTGCGGGTATTGGTCGAACCGGGTAGCATCCCGTACTCGGCCGTCAGCCAGCCCTTACCTTTACCGACGAGAAAGTCCGGCACCGTTTTTTCGATGCAGCAAGTGCAAAGCACGGTCGTCGCGCCCATGCGGACAATCACGCTCCCCGGTGCCGAGCGGATGAAGCCGGGCTCGAAAGAGAGGGGGCGGAGTTGATCGGAAAGGCGTTGTTGGGGTCGCATTGAGTCCTTGCGCGTTGTTCATCCGGGTTCATCCCCGAGGCTCGCAAAGCCTCGCCTCGGGGCTTGTTGGTAATCTTTCCCAAGCCCCGAGGTGAGGCTTTGCGAACCTCGGGGATCAGCCCATCGGGGATCTAAAATTCACTTCAGCAACATCTCCAGCACGGCCTTCTGGGCGTGCAACCGGTTGCCGGCTTGCTGGAAGACGACGCTGGCGGGGCTTTCGATCACGTCGTTGGTGATCTCCTCGCCACGATGGGCCGGCAGGCAATGGAGAACCTTGACGTGACGCGGTGCCTTGGCGAGCAGGGCGGCATTCACCTGGTAGGGGGCGAATTGCTTGAGTCTCAATTCACGTTCCGCTTCCTGGCCCATGCTGGTCCAGACGTCCGTGTAGATCACGTCGGCACTCTTCACCGCGTGGAAAGGGTCGTTGGTTTCCTCGGGGAGTTTGCTCCCCACATGCTTGCGGAATTTTGCCGCGAAGTCGTCATCGAAGGCATAGCCATCGGGTCGGCACAGAATAAATCGGCCGCCGACTTTTTCGCAAGCGATGGCAAGTGAGCGGGCGACGTTGTTGCCATCGCCGACGAAGACCACCGTCTTGCCCGAGACTTCGCCGAACCATTCCTGAATCGTCAGCAAGTCGGCCAGGGCCTGGCACGGATGCGAGGTATCCGACAGGCCGTTGATGACGGGGACCGACGAGTGCTTGGCCACTCCGTCGACGGTTTCCTGCTTGAAGACACGGAGCACCAGGCAATCGACATAGTGGACCATGGTGCGCGTGAAATCCGCGATTGACTCGCGAACACCGAGACCGACCTCACCCCCCGGAATGAAGATACTCGTGCCCCCGAGTTGGGTGACGCCCGATTCGAAGCTGACACGCGTGCGCAACGAAGGTTTTTCGAAAATCATTGCCACGATCTTGTGGCGCAACGTCGTCGCGACCTCGCCATGAGCGTGAGCGGTTTTCAAGCGGGCGGCATCCGCGAGCAAATGGAGAATCGTGTCGCGGTCGAGGCTGTGAATGTTCAGAAAATGGCGCATGGTTTCTTCGGGTAACGGGTATCGGGTACTGATTCAGCCGCTTGCGGCTCGGCGACGGATATCACTTTTGGGCTAACAACACCTCTTCAAGAATCGCGATCCCTTCGTCGGCTTCCGCGTCGGTGAGGTTCATGGCGGGAAGCAGCCGTATGACGGTCTGGTGCGTGCAATTGATCAACAGTCGGCGTTTCATGCATTCCTGAACGATTGAGGTGCCATCTGTCGCAAGCTGGATGCCGATCATCACTCCCTTGACGCGAACTTCCTTAATCAAGGGCGTTCGTTCGCACAAGGCCGTGAATCGGTTGAAGAATCGCTGACCAAGTTCCTCGGAGCGTTCCAGCAAACCTTCTTTTTCGATCGTCTCGATGGTCGCGAGGGCCGCCACGCAGGCGATCGGATTGCCGCCGAAGGTCGCGGCATGGGTGCCCGGAACAAGCTTCGCGCCTACCTCGGGTTTCGCAATCAATCCGCCCACCGCGACGCCACCTCCCAGGGCCTTTGCCAGGGTGACGATGTCCGGCTTCACTGCCCAATGCTGATGGGCGTACCATTTGCCGGTCCGGCCCATGCCGCTCTGGACTTCGTCACAGACCAGTAGCATCTGATGCTTATCACACAGGGCGCGAAGGCCTTCCATGTAACCCTTGGGAGGCAAGTTGACGCCGCCTTCGCCTTGCACCGGTTCGACCATGACGGCGATCGTCTCGGCATCGATCAACTTCGCGACGGCATCGAGATCGCCGAAAGGGGCGTACGCGAAGCCCGGCAACATCGGCCCGACGCCCTGGTGATACTTCGGCTGCGCGGTGGCAGTCAGAGCTCCCATAGTCCGGCCGTGAAAGCCGTTGAGCATGGTGATGATTTTGAAGCGATTGGTGCCGTTCGGCCCGGTGCCGGCCCCGTTGAGCCGGGCGAGCTTAATTGCCGCTTCATTTGCTTCCGTGCCGCTGTTGCAAAAGAAGCACTGGCCGGCGAAATCGGTCCGCACGGAGAGGGCCTTCGCAAGTTGCCCCTGCGATTCCATGTACCACGTGTTGGGGACATGGATCAGCGATGCCACCTGCTCGCTCACAGCTTTGACGACTCGCGGCGGGCAATGGCCGAGCAAGCCGCAACCCCAGCCGGGGAAGAAATCGAGATACTCATTCCCCTCGACGTCCCACACACGCGAACCCTCGCCGCGCGCCAGGCAGACCGGGTAACGCGTGTAGTTCGCGATCACGTATTTTTTGAACAGGTCAATGATTTCGGGTGATGTCATCAATTGGTCACGGGTAGAGGGAAAATTAAAGCGGAGAGAACCAACGGGGAATTTCAGAGAACGATTTCGGTGCCCACGCCCTTATCGGTGAAGATTTCAAGAAGCAGCGAATACTTGAGCCGGCCATCGACGATATGCGTCTTGCCAACGCCGGAGCGCAGGGCATCGAGACACGCTTCAACCTTCGGGATCATGCCGCTGTCGATGATCCCCTCGCGGATCAGTTGCCGGCAGCCATCGGAAGTCAAATTGGCCACCAGCGAGGAAGGGTCCTTGCGCTCTCGCAAGATCCCTGGCGTATCAGTCATCATCACTAGCTTCGCTGTCTTCATCCGAGCGGCCACGCCGGCCGCGGCGGTGTCGGCATTTACATTGAGCCAGCTGCCGTCGGCATCGTGAGCCAGAGAAGGGATCACCGGGATCATTCCCGCGTGGGTGCAACCGTTGATCAACTCGGCATCCACCCTCGTGACACGTCCCACCCGGCCTAAATCGATCTTCTCGTCGTTCGGCCCATCGAGCATTAACTGCTCACCGAAAAGTGCCTGCGAGGTACCGGAGTGCAGCCCGAACGCCTTGCCGCCGAGATCGCGAAGCTGGCGGACGATCGAGGCGTTGATCTCTTCGGTCAGAACACGAACAACGATGCCGAGCGTGGCATCGTCGGTATAGCGGCGGCCCTGGATCTTCTTCGGCTGCAAGCCCGAGGCGGCCATTGCTCGGTCGATCGGCTTGCCGCCGCCGTGAACCAGGATCGGCCGCAGTCCAACCGCCGCCAGAAACACGACCGATTGGAGAGTGGCCCGAAGCGCGTCGGCCTCTTCCATCGCGCTCCCGCCCAGTTTGATGACGGTCTGGTGGTCGCGAAAGGTTCGGATGTAACCCAGGGCCTCGATCAACACTTCGGCCTTGCGAATGGCGGCGTCCATCGACCTCCCGTAATGACAGGGGACGCTTAGGAAAGAAACCAGTGTAGGCAGCAGGCAAACGGCCGTCAATGGCCGGGCGGCGAATGCTCGTTCGAAAATGCTGAGATGAAGACCACGAACTTGACTATGGTGGTTAGTTCGTTGAAGATGCATGAACTCGACAACCTCTCCCTATCGAGACCACAGCCATGCCCGCTATCTCTCCGCCATCTTCGGACTTCGAGTATCTCTCCCGCCCAAGTGAACCGCCGATCCTGACGGTGCAACAGCACATCCTGCGCGAGCAGCAACGCTTCCCCGGCATGACCGGCGAGTTCTCTTGGCTGCTCTCGGGGATCACGCTGGCGAGCAAGATGATTGCCGCGCGGGTTCGCCGGGCCGGTCTCACGGATTCTCTCGGTGCCTACGGCGCCGTCAACGTCCAGGGCGAGGAGCAGCAGAAACTCGATATTTACGCGAACGAAACGCTGATCCACTGCCTGAGCTGGCGCGAGAGCATTGGCCTCGTGGCGTCCGAGGAAAACGAAAAGCCGGTGGCGATGCACTTTGGTTCGCCGAATGCCAAATATGCCGTCGTTTTCGATCCACTCGATGGCTCGTCGAACCTAGACGTGAACGTGAGCGTTGGCACGA
>JAIOQJ010000011.1 GCA_021413475.1 Planctomycetota bacterium
GGGTCGTCGGTCGTCGTCAACATGATGATCGGGACCTTGGCGGTCTCGGGATCCGCCTTTAGCGTGCGGAGCACTTCGATGCCGCCGATGCGCGGCATGTTAATGTCGAGCAGGATCAAGAGCGGTGCCTGGGGTTCCCGGTTGGCGTAAATCCCTTTGCAATAAATATAGTCGAGCGCATCCTGTCCGTCGCAAACACGGACAATCTCGTTGGCGACCCCCGCGCGTTTGAGATTGCGCTGAATGAGCTGGGCATGGCCCTCGTCGTCTTCGGCCAACAGAATCACGATCGGTTGAGTCTTCATCATTCGAACCAGGAAAGCTTGTTGGAACTAACGCGAATCGAAAACCGTACCTGCTGGTGCCGTGGGCAGGGTGAAGAAAAAGGTCGAGCCTTTACCTTCTTCGGATTCAACCCAAATCCTGCCGCCTAGCCGCTCCAAGACCCTTCGCACGATAGCAAGTCCGATTCCTTCGCCACGAATGCTCTTGTCAGGGTGTAACCGCTGGAAAACTTGAAACAGCTTCGGCAGGTATGCCTGCGGAATACCGACGCCATTATCCTTGACGTAATAAACGCACCCCTTCGGTCCCTCGTTCCGGCTGCCGATCTCGATTCGTCCGGGCCGCGACGAGTCCAGATAGTTTAAGGCATTTCCGATCAAATTCGCAAAAATCTGTTCAACCGCGGCCGGGTCCCCCCAGGTTGGGCTCAGCTCACCCACCGTTACGGTGGCCTTCTTCGCCTCGGCGGTGTGACGAGCCGAATCCACGACTCTTTGAACGATCGCGGCAACGTCGAGCAGTTGCGGTTGATACACAACGCGACCGACTCGAGAAAGTCGGAGCAAAGCATCGATGATCCCGCTCAGACGCGATACCGCCGCCCGAATGAAGGAGATCGACTCCGCCACTCCACCCTCGAGCATCGCGGCCGCCTGCTGACGCACGGTATTCGGTATTTTTTCATCATTCAATAATTTGCCCAGGTCCCGGGCAACGAGAGCCAGTTCCTCGCTGAAGCCTTCCAGGTTAACAAGAGGTGAACGGAGGTCGTGAGAGACGCTGTACACGAACATCTCGTTCTCTTCGTTCTTCTGAGCCAACTGCAGATTACGCTCCGCCAGTTCAGCGGTTCGCGCGGTGACTCGATCCTCCAGTTCCTGGTTGAGCTGCAAAATCTCCTTTTCATACCGTTTGCGTTCGGTCGCGTCTCGAACGATCGCGGTGAATAGCGGTTCGCCGTTCCCCTCGATTTTCGAAATGGAAATTTCAGCGGGAAATTCGGTGCCGTCTTTACGTCTTCCGTGAACTTCTCGGCGTTCCGCCATCAGTCGAGAGATCGCCGCAGAACGAGCGAAATCCCCCATATGCCGGTGGTGAATCGCGTGAAATTGAGGTGGAATGAGCATCTCAAGGTGCCGACCGAGCACTTCGTCAGGCCTGAAACCGAAGAGCTTCACCGCTCCGCGGTTGAAGAGTACAATTTCTTGCTTCGCATTGACGGTTACAATTCCATCCTCGGCGATATCCAGAATATCACCGAGCCTTGCAGCCGGAACTCCGGAAGTATGGCGGGGAGCTACTGGGATATCAACTCGGCCCTGACCGTCCATCAAACACTTCTCTTGTGATTGTCGACTCGCACGGATGTAGCGAAGATTATCCACTTCGGCGAATGCATGTCAATGCGCTGTCGAGATTTCGGACCAAACGAACTTCTTCCGCGGGTTCAAGTCGCTCTGATACCGATGAGCGGCGGGACTTGTTCGCTTTCAACGAATGTTCAACATCCTTGAATCGGAGTATCAGGAATGAGGACAATCGTACTGATTTGCTGCTGGCATGCCATTTGTAGTAAGTAAGGGGAAATCGCTCCGTCGCGACATCCGATACGAAGGTGATCAATGACTGCTCAACGTTTCATTCGCTGGTTCCGCGACATTTCCATGAAAGACGTCTCCTTGGTCGGCGGCAAAAATGCTTCGCTCGGAGAAATGTACCAGGAACTCGCCGCCAAAGGCATTCGCGTCCCGAATGGTTTCGCGGTTACGGCGGATGGATATCGCCATTTCCTGAAGTGCGGTGAACTTGCCAGTTTGATCCGGCAGGTTCTCAACGGTCTTGACACTCGAGATTTCACAAAACTTTCGGAATGCGGAAGGCGCATCCGCGATGCCATCCTGGCCACTCGATTGCCCGATGAATTGGAACGGGAGATCATTGATGCCTATAAGGCATTGTGTGCGGAATCGGCACCCGCGAAAGACGTCGCTGTGCGATCCAGCGCAACTGCCGAGGATTTGCCGGGGGCGAGTTTTGCAGGGCAGCAAGAATCATACTTGAATGTTCAGGGTGAGCACGCGCTGCTGACGGCGTGCCGGCAATGCATCGCGTCGCTCTTTACGGATCGGGCGATTTCATATCGCGTCGATAAGGGTTTCGATCATTTCGCGGTTGCCTTGTCGATCGGCGTCCAGCGTATGGTCCGCTCGGATCTGGGCGTGGCTGGTGTCCTGTTCACACTCGACACCGAGACTGGCTTCCCGGACGTTGTTCTGCTCAATAGTTCTTACGGACTCGGCGAAAGCGTGGTCAAGGGCCGAGTTGATCCGGACGAATTTCTCGTATTCAAAACTACCCTGCAACAAGGGCATCGTTCCATTATCAAACGCAACATCGGCGCAAAACAGGAAAAGTTAATTTACTCCAAACACACGGGACAGAGCACGCGGATCGTACCGGTTCCGACCGAAGAACGAGAACGGCTCAGTCTCACGGATGACGAAGTTTTGCAACTGGCCCGCTGGGGCTGCCAAATCGAAAAACATTACTCGGGCAAGGCGGGGAGTCCTTCGCCAATGGATATTGAATGGGCCAAGGATGGGCTGACTGGCGAGCTCTTTATCTTGCAGGCCCGTCCGGAAACGGTCCATGCCATGCAACGCAAAACCGCGCAAGAAGTCTTTCGACTGGAAAAGCACGGAAAGGCACTGGTTAAGGGAAAAAGCATCGGCTCTCGAATTGGAGTCGGTCCCGTACACATCATCAAATCGGTCGAGGAACTTAAGACTTTCGTACCCGGAGAAGTCCTCGTCGCCGACATGACCGACCCTGACTGGGAGCCGACCATGAAGATGGCGGCAGGCATCGTCACCAATCGCGGTGGCCGGACCTGTCATGCGGCCATTATTAGCCGAGAACTCGGCGTTCCGTGCATTGTGGGAACGAGTCAAGGCACCGCTGTCCTTAAAAATGGCCAGACCATCACAATTTCTTGCGCGGAAGGCGAAGTGGGCACCGTATACGACGGAGCGCTCCCATTCAGCAAACAGAAGGTCGAACTGGCGGAACTCGCCCGGCCACGAACCAAGGTGATGATGATCGTCGGCGATCCGGATCGCGCGTTAGGTTTCTCGGCACTTCCGAATGATGGCGTCGGTTTGGCACGCATGGAGTTCATCATCTCCGGTGCTGTCCAGGTTCATCCCATGGCATTGATCCATTTCAACAGATTGCCCGAGGGGCCGGAAAAGGAGAAGATCACCCGGCTTACCAAACGCCATTCGCACAAGCCCGACTTCTTCGTCGAAAAGTTGGCCGAAGGTGTCGGCCGGCTCGCGGCGGCGTTCTATCCAAAAGACGTGATTGTTCGTCTCTCGGACTTTAAGACCAACGAGTATGCCAGCCTGGTCGGCGGGGCCACGTTCGAGCCAAAGGAAGAGAATCCCATGATCGGGTTCCGAGGCGCGTCGCGGTATTACGACGAGCATTATCGGGAAGGCTTCCTGCTCGAATGCCAGGCGATGAAGAAGGTTCGTGAAGAAATGGGCCTAACCAACGTCAAACTGATGGTTCCATTTTGCCGCACGGTCGAAGAAGGCAAGCGCGTGTTGGCCGTCATGGCGGATGCGGGGCTGAAGCGCGGCGAAAATGGCCTGGAAATTTATGTCATGTGCGAAATCCCGTCCAATGTCATTCTTGCCGAGGATTTTGCCGCCATCTTTGATGGCTTCTCGATCGGATCCAACGATTTGACGCAACTGACGCTCGGCCTCGATCGCGATTCGGAGATCGTCGCTCACTTGTTCGACGAACGCAATCCCGCCGTGATGCGATTGGTCGAGGATGTGATCCGCCGCGCCCATGCGTGCGGAACGAAAGTTGGCATTTGCGGCCAGGCCCCAAGCGATTATCCCGAATTCGCGAGATTCCTGGTCCGTTGCGGGATCGACAGCATTTCGCTGAACCCTGATACGGTACTCAAGACAACGCAGGTGATCATGGAGATGGAGCGACAGATCAAATCATAAGCCGGGGGTTAAGCGAAGCGAAACCCCCGGTTAGTCTTTCACTACCTCGACCTTCAGACCGTGACGCTATCACTGATCGGAGCGACGAAGAACACACCTGCCAAAGCGGCATCCCCAAATAACAATTGATCTTTGAGGAGAATTGCCTTGTGGTGATGCCGGAGCACGTGGATGGCGGCCAGATTGGTCAGTTCCTCGTCGTTGGATTGCGGTGTCGCGTGTTGCTCGAGAAGGTTGGTTTCCGGGTTGAATGTCCCCCACGCATGGCGACCCGAAGCCAGCAGAAGCGTCTCGATCTCTCCCCGATGGGCGGCTGGGAGAACTTTTGAAATCGCGAGAGACGTTCGCCCCGCGACCGTCAACCGTGGGAAATCCGCAATCATGCGGTCTTCTTGCGCGTGAAGCAGAGGGTTCACGAGAAGCCACGCTTGGGAGTGAAGGTCCGCATCACTCATGTGATCGGGATTTCCTGCTATTGTTTGCTGCGTCAGTCGAGGATAATGACTGTGAGCGCGATAGATGGCAGATAAATAGGCCACGGTGGCCAGAACGACAGGTGCATTCGAATTGGTTTCATGCATCAAGTGGCAAAGTGCCTGGTCGATTTTGTGCATGTACTGGCCGAGTTCCGTCTTCCGATCATCGATGCCAACGCCATGCCCGTGGAAGATGGCCTCCATGTGGCGACCGATTGAGCCAGGATGGGTGTGGACGTTGAGAAGCTCGTCGCGGTCGTGGGCCTGTAATGCTTCCTCTTTGTTGTCGGGTGCCGCCTTGAAGGAGATTGGCCGAACACCATGTGCCGTGCCTTCCAGTAAGCGAACATGATTCTGACTGATGGCAAGCACATAGAAGCGTCCCGCCTCCGCGAACCAGGGAAGCACGGCCTTGATGTGAAAATGGGTTCCCACGAACACTTCATTCTTGAACGACAAGGGAAGCCGGTACAACCGGCATCGGTTTGCCGAAATAAAGGTTGCCAGGCCGGCGCTGGCGTGTTTCCAGAATTCATCGGTGACGGTCAATGCCCGGGTGGCTTTCAGCAAGGCGGCCGCATTTCGGACACCTCTCGCTTGAAGTTTGCTCTCCGCTTCGTCAAGCTGATTCTTGACGCGAATGCGGCTAGCCTCATCACCGCCTGGATGGGTTTCCGTGAAAATCGAAACACAGACATCTTCACTCGCGGTGACGAGTTGTTGAAGATCGGCGCGGATAAAAGGGTCCATGGGAGCTCCATAAGTTGGATATACGGCACCGAAATTTGCGGCGGTATTGTTGAACACGATGACATAAAATGCAAACCTTGTGCCCACCGGCATAAGACTTGTAATGAAGGAAGGATGCGAGCTTCGAATTACCTCGAATCGACCAGGAATATCGTCATGGTTGTAGATGGCGGCTCCAGATTGACCGGCTGGAAGATGTGCGGAATAGACAATTGAGATTTTTCGGTGTGCGTTTGTGTCGCACTGGATTCCTTCTTCGAATGAGTATTGAACGATGGGCCCGTGGATTCTTCCCAAAAATCGTTTCAATGAATTGATCGATTTGTTGAAATCGAAAGGCTACGAAGTAGCGGGTCCACGGATCGAAGAGGGGGCCATCGTATATGGGCCGATCCAGCAGGCCGAGAACTTGCCGATCGGTTGGACGGATCGCCAATCTCCAGGTTCTTATCGACTGGAGCAGCGTGATGATCGCGAGTATTTTGGCTACGCAGTGGGGCCCCATTCGTGGAAGAAGTACCTGTTCCCGTCGTACCTGAAGTTATGGCAGGCCGAACGCGTTCCGAACGGATTCGACATCCATGAGACAATTGCCGATCCTCCGCGACGCGCGTTGATCGGCGTTCGTTCATGTGAATTGCATGCCATGGCCATTCAAGATCGCGTGTTCCTCGATCGGGCTGGCAGCACGGACCCTTACTATGCCGCGGCACGCGAGCGGCTGTTGATCATCGCGGTCGAATGCGAGCATCCCGCATCGACATGCTTTTGCACCTCGACGAGGACCGGCCCCGCCATTCAGACCGACCGAATGCCGTTATTGGCCTCGAAACATGCCGAGGCCTCACGACAAGCCGAAGGTGGCAACTCGGCTCGGTTGCCTCTGCCAATGTTGGCAGCGAGCTCGCCTACTTCATCCACGGAATCAAAGTGGTCTCCCTGCGATCTTGTCTTGACGGAAATCGATCATGCGTTTGTGGTTCGGCCAGAGACTCCGGCGGGGCATGATCTTGTCAAGTGTCTGCATCTCGAACAAGCGTCTAACGAGGACGCGGCAGAAGGCCAGCAAAGAGTGACCAAGGCTGCCCAGTCGATGAAACGAACCATCGACCTGCAAGGCGTCCGTGGCCTGCTTCACGCGAACCAGGAGCATCCTCGTTGGGACAATGTGGCCTCTCGATGTATCGCGTGCGCGAATTGCACGATGGTTTGTCCGACTTGCTTCTGCTCGGCAACCGAAGATAGCACCGACCTGAGCGGCGATGTCGCGGAGCGGAGCCGCCGCTGGGACAGTTGCTTTAATCCAGACTTCGCCAGCGTTCACGGCGGGAACTTCCGGACGAGTATTCGTGCGCGATATCGTCAATGGCTCACTCACAAGTTCGCATCGTGGTTCGATCAGTTTGATTCGTCGGGGTGTGTCGGTTGTGGGCGCTGCATCGCGTGGTGTCCGGCCGGCATCGACATACTTGAAGAAATCGCGGCCATCCGCGGGGAGAAGATCAATGGGAACGCTATCGATGATTGATGCGCTCAATGCCCATCACTTTACCAAGACCATGAGCCAGGCGAATCGGATTCGCCTGGCCGAGGGCGCGCGTCCGTTTGATGTGCCTTCTGGTGAATTTCTGGCGGTCGAGGGGGAGATTGCTCACGCGTTCTACCTGATCGAATCGGGAAGCGTCGAGATCGGCTCGCACCTTAGTGAACGGGGTTCGTCGGCCATTCAACGCGTGGGGGCTGGCGATGTAGTCGGCTGGTCGTGGCTGCTTTCGCCATTCCGCTGGGAATTCGATGCTCGCGCCGTCAACGCAGTGAGTGGAATCGAATTCAACGCCGACTGGCTTCGGGCCGAGTGCGAGCGGGATCATGATCTAGGTTTTAATCTGGTGAAGCAGTTACTCACCGTGGTCAGCCGGCGATTGGCCGCCACCCGCTTGCAGCGAATGGACCTCTTACGGTAGGGATTTCCGTGACGCAAGATGTTTGCCACTCCCGGCCCCAGGGGCCAATGACGCCTGCCGTGGTTCGCGTTCTCGACAATCAACGCGAGACACACGACACGTTCACACTTGTCGTCGAACCCCCTCGCAAGGGCTGGAGCTTCTTGCCGGGCCAGTTTAACATGCTTTATGCTTTCGGCGTCGGCGAGGCGGCGATTTCCCTGAGCGGCGATCCCTTCGAGCGCGAGACTGTCCGTCATACCATTCGTGCCGTCGGGTCGGTCACACAAGCGTTACAGAAGATCAAGGCCGGCGACTCGATTGGTCTCCGCGGACCGTTTGGCAGTTCCTGGCCGCTGCACGAAGCAGGTGGACGCGATGTCGTCATCGTGGCAGGCGGCATCGGGATGGCACCGCTTCGGCCGGCGATCTACCACATTTTGCGACAACGCTCGACTTTCGGACGGGTCGTTCTGCTCTACGGCGTGCGCACGCCGGATGATCTTCTCTTTGCCTCGGAACTCGATCAGTGGAACGGGCAAGATCATTTCCAGGTGCTAACCACTGCGGATAAGGCAGACGCCCAATGGAAGGGAACTGTCGGCCTGGTGACCGATTTGTTCACGCGCGCGAAATTCAATCCATCGAATGCCGTCGGTTTGATGTGCGGTCCCGAAGTGATGATGCGGTTCTCTCAGCGGCAATTTCACCGAAATCAGGTGCCTGACGACCGGATTTACCTGACCCTCGAACGTAACATGCAATGCGCGGTGGGATTTTGCGGGCACTGTCAGCTTGGCCCGGAATTCATCTGCATGGATGGACCGGTCTTTCGCTACGACAAAGTATCCAAATTTTTTAACCAACGCGAGGCCTGACCATGAACGCCACTGGGCGCAAGCCCCGCCTGGGTGTCTTCAAATTTGCTTCCTGCGATGGCTGTCAACTCAGCCTCCTCGACTGCGAGGATGAGTTGTTGGCCGTCGCGGAGGCGGTGAAGATCGGTTATTTCCTGGAAGCAATTCGCCAGCCTCTCGAGGGGGAATTCGATTTGTCTCTCGTCGAAGGCTCGATCAGTTCGCCGGAACAAATCGAGCAAATTCTCGACGTACGCCGCCGCAGCCGGTTCCTGGTGACGATTGGAGCATGTGCCACTGCGGGAGGGATTCAAGCGTTGCGCAATTTCGGCAACGTCAAAGAATTTCTCGAAGTGGTTTACGCCCGCCCCGATTACATCAAAACACTTCCCACCTCAACGCCCATCGCGGAACATGTACCGGTCGATTTCGAACTTCGTGGCTGCCCCATCAACAAGCAGCAGTTGCTCGAAGTGATCTCGGCATTCTTGGCCGGTCGCCGTCCCGCGATACCGAATCATTCCGTCTGCATGGAATGCAAGCGGCGCGGCATCGTCTGCGTGATGGTGGCGCGCGGGACGCCATGCCTGGGACCCGTGACGCACGCGGGCTGCGGAGCACTTTGCACCCACTTCGCACGCGGCTGTTTCGGGTGCTACGGACCGGCGAAGGGGACGAATCTACCATCAATGATGCAGTCATTGCACGCGATGGGTCAAAGCCCGGACTCGCTTCAGAGGTTGGTTCATACGTTCAATGCGTGGTCGCCGGATTTTCGCGACGCGGCCGCGCCGGGACGGCTTCACCTGAATCTGGTCAATGGACAGGAGATTTGATGTCCGAGGATCAGAAAAAGACACGTACCATTCGTGTTGATGCCCTGGCTCGCGTGGAGGGCGAAGGGGCCTTCACCATTCGGCTCAAGGATGGTCAAGTCGAAGGTGTCGAGCTACGCATCTACGAGCCGCCCAGGTTTTTTGAAGCATTCTTGCGCGGCCGGATGGCGGTCGAAGCACCCGACCTCACCGCGCGCATTTGCGGCATTTGTCCGGTGGCCTACCAGATGTCGAGTGTGCATGCGGTCGAAAAAATCTTCGGCGTGACGCTTCCGCCTCCCTTACGGGCCCTGCGGCGGCTGCTCTATTGCGGTGAGTGGATCGAAAGCCACGTCTTGCACGTTTTCATGCTCCACGCTCCCGATTTTCTGGGCTATTCGGACGCCATCAGCATGGCCCGCGCGAATCCCGCCCTGGCGGAAATCGTCAAGAAGTCGTTGCGGCTCAAGAAGGCGGGAAATCGAATCGTTGAAGTTCTTGGTGGCCGGGCCGTCCATCCGATTAACGTTCGAGTGGGTGGTTTTTATCGCCTACCCACGGCGGAAGAGCTTGCTCCCGTGCGGGAAGAACTCGCTTGGGCGCGAGACAGGGCCCGCGAATTCGTCCAATGGGCGGCAGGGCTTGCTTTTCCAGACTTCACGGAAGACTACGAATTCGTGGCACTCCGCCATGCCGACGAATACCCGATGAACGAAGGCCGCCTTGTTTCCAGCCGTGGTTTGGACATTCCGCAAGAAACATTCCTGGAGAGTTTTGAAGAGTACCAGGTGCCACATTCGAACGCCCTTCAATCACGCCGCAGAAATGCGAACGATGATGGGTTTTATCTCGTGGGTCCGCTGGCGCGTTGGAATCTGAATCGCGACAGGGTTGGCTCCGTCGTCGAGGACGCCGCGGCCGCGATCAACCTCGAACATCCAGTCAAGAATCCGCATCGGAGTATCGTCGTTCGCTGCCTGGAAGTTTTGTACGCGTTTGAAGAGGCCTCTCGGCTGTTGGACTCGTACCGTGCTCCTCCTGAGCCATCTATCGATTTTCAGCCGCGTGCCGGTGTCGGGCGAGCCATCACGGAAGCACCGCGCGGGATTCTCTTCCAGGAATACGAGACGGATCGCGATGGTCGAATCGTCCGCTGCACCATCGTTCCGCCAACCAGTCAAAACCAAGGCCAGATCGAGCGGGACCTGCTGAAGCTTGCTCCCAGCTTGCTGACGCTTTCCGATGCGGAAGCCGCCCTTCAGGCCGAGCGCGCGATTCGCAACTATGATCCTTGTATCAGTTGCGCCACGCATTTCTTGAAATTGACGGTGGTAGGAAAATGAGTCGAGCGTGGCGTGTCATCGGCATTGGCACCGCGCACGGCGACGACGAGCTTGGCCTCATCACGATCAAGCGATTAAGAAGTGAATCGGAGGATCGGGGCACCTGGGAGTTCCATGCCGTCGATTCCGCCCAGCGATTGCTCGACTTGCTCGAGGCCGATGCTTCAGTCATTCTCGTTGACGCGATTGCTCAGGAAGCGGAACCGGGGACAGTTCATCGAATAACGTGGCCTAACACGCTTTTGAAATCACTGCGGCCTGGATCGACGCACGTCATGGGAGTTGCCCAGGCGTTGGAACTGGCAGAAGTGCTGGGGATCTTGCCGACCGAACTCGTCATCTTCGGAATTGAGAGCGGCGATTTCCATGAAGGCGGTGGGTTAAGCCAAAAAGTCAGTGATTCCGTGCCCGCGTTGCTCGGACAGATCCGCCTGGAAATGCGTACCTTGCAAGAGATGTGACATCCATCAAAGCAAATCCTCTCGCCGCAAAATCGATCGAGCTTCTTCGCGGATGCTCTCCCGCAAGCCGTTGGTATCGATCTCACGAACGAAGAACCGTTCGTCATCTTCTGGTTCTTGCCATTGCCTGGCGAGTTGCTGATAGATCGCGAAGTCGGCATCCGAAGGATCACCCTTTCGAGCCGCCAGACGAGTCCTCACGGTTTCCGGTGCCGATTTGCAAACGAGTCGACGATGACGCGTTTCCCTTCGAAGAGAAACGCGTCCGCCCGACGCAAACATTCCTTGTAAGTTCTCTCATGCCAATCGTCGGTGTAAATCGATACGGCCGAGTCCGCGAGCGCCGCCAGTTCTTTGCGAACGACGTCCGTTCGTATCACATTCAGATGAGCATGCTGGGCCAGATCGTTGGCCAGACTCGATTTGCCCGTTCCGGGCAGGCCTGCCATCAAGATCAAGCAGGGTCGATTGCCGGGTTCATCGAGTTCGCTCATCGCCTGGATGGCCCGGGCACGAGATCGAGCCAAGGCGCTTTCGCGTTCAATTGGGGGAACCTCCGGCTCATCGCTCTTCATGGCACCGACCTTGGCGCGCACTGCCGCCCGATAAGAAACATAGAAAGGGAGGAGAGCGCGGCCCTCGTCGTCTCCACTTGCCTGGAAGTACGCGTCGGCAAAGATCTTCGCCAGGTCGCGCCGGCCGTTGGCGGCAAGGTCCATGACAAGAAAGGCCATGTCGGAAACCGGGTCTGCGAAGCGAAATCGCTCGCAAAACTCGATGCAATCGATGATTACCAGATCGTTGGGTTCGGCCTGCTCCGGGAATAGATAGACGTGCTCCAACCGTAGATCGCCATGTGTATCCCTGGGCACTCCAAGCTGCGCACGTCGCTCGATCAATTGTCGCAAGCGAGACAAAGACGACTCAGTTAGGGTCGTCAGTCGCTCGAACACCGATCGACTGATGACACAACCAACCCTTGACGACAGATCACGGAGATTGTCTCGAGCATTGCCCGCCACGACATCGAAGCGACCAAATTGGGCGATCGAAGCGTTGGACGCTGCACTCGCGTGAAATTTTGCGATTCGTCGAGCCAATTTCTCCACCGTTCTCCGGTCGACATCTCCATGAAGCAACGCATGCTTGAGCGACGCGTCATCGGGCAGCCAGCGCATTTTCACCGCCCATTCAATCGGAACGCCAGAACCTTCGACCAGAACCTCCGCCCCATTTTGCGTAATCGGCACCACATCGAGGTAGACATTCGGTGCCAACCGCCGGTTCAATCGAACCTCTTCGCGGCAGAAGTGCTCACGGGTTTCGAGAGAACCGAAATCGACGAAATCGAAACGAACCGCCTTCTTGATTTTGTACACGAAGGGGCCCGCAAGAAAGACAACTGAAAGATGAGTCTGACAAATCCGAACGTGCTCGACCGAGTGCGGGTATGCCACTGGGGAAGAAAGATCGGTTATCAGTTGTTCAAGTTTCATGTCTGCACGCTCGATACTAACTCATCCTGGAATGGGTCCAAATGCAATTCGTGTACCGATTGGCTTGGCCAAATTGATGTCGCATGTGTCGAATTCGCTCAATCGTGATCGCCGCCAAGCCAACGGGGAAAAAGAGCACCGAAGCGTTAAAATCGCTCGAATTTACTTGATTTACACAAAACAGCGATTGAAACTGGGCTATTTGAGCGAATCGCCCATGTTGGCACATGGCTTGCATCATGTGCGTACATGACAAACGGAATATTGGTTTCATTGAATAGTGATTAGAGGAGTCAAAACGTGCCAGCAGAAATTCGTGAAATTCTCATGTGGATCGGTTTGCTCGCGATCATCGCCATTGCCTTCGTGGTGGTCGATCGCCTTGTTCGCTGGCTTATCAACCGCTTCACTAAACCGCAAGAAGTCTACCCTCATCGGGTGGCCACGGAACTTCCTCGCGTTCTTCACAAGGCAGATCATGACGAGATAGTCGACATGGTCGATGATAAGAACAAACCTGCGAAATAGCCAACTTCAGATGCTGGGACGGGCGTGCGGCAATTTTCGATGCACGATCCGAGATTCTGAGATCCGCCTGGGTTCTTGGCAGGTCACGGACGCAGAACATTCGTCGCCAATGGCAACCGACGTGCCCGCCGCCTGCCTCGGCCGAATACACATTGCAACGAATTGTACCAGTTTCAACCCCTACGTGCCTGACACCGATCGTTGAAGGGATCTGATGCCTTCTTGCAGCAAAAACAAATTCGACAGCTTACATTGGCCCTATGTTCGCCTTTCACCGGTGTTAGTCGCGCTTGCTTTTCTCCTCGCCGGTCCGCAGTCGATCCAAGGACGACTGAGTGCTGCCGACGGCAGTGGCGATTGGGTGTCTGGCAATGATTGTTATTCCGAGCCCACGGGCACTGACCTGGATGCGTTCACCTATGTGCCGACCACCCCCAGCCTGCGCAAGGCCGAGAAGGCGGCCTCGTTCAAGCTGACGTACGACGAGAACGTACCGCAAGACGCCCGAACGGTCTTCCAATATGCCGCCGATATTTGGGCGGTAGTCATCGAGTCGCCCGTCCCGATCACTGTCGAGGTGAAGTGGTTTGATGTTGGTGCCGTTGTCAAAAGCGACAACCCGTCCCATGCGATTATCTTGGGTCAAGCCCGTCCGACCGGTTTTCGCCGCGATTTCTTCGGCGCGCCGAAGCGGGATGTTTGGTATCCGAATGCACTCGCCAACAAGCTTGCGGGGAAGGATCTGGATCCGGACAAAAGCGATATCATTGCCGCGTTCAATTCCAAGGCTCACTGGTATTTTGGGATCGATGGCGCAACTCCTCGCGGCAAATACGACCTCCTTACCGTGGTGCTCCACGAATTCGGCCACGGTCTGGGTCTCGCAACTTCAATGAAGGTGCAGGACAAGGAAGCCGCCTGGGGGATCAAGGACAAGGAAGGTAAAAATACCAGTCCGACCATCTTCGACACGTTTGCGAAGAATCAGGAAGGGGAATATTTGATCGATACCAAGATCTTTCCCAATCCTTCCGCTGCCCTCCGCGCGGAGTTGACCTCACGCAAAATCCATTTCAGCGGCCGTTTAGCGGCAGCGGCCAACGGCGGCGTACTCCCTCCCTTGCACGCGCCTGCCGCATACAAGAGAGGAGCGACTTTGGTTCATCTGGCGGAAAACGCTTATACGCCGGGGAACATCAATTCCCTTTTCACGCCTTCCACCTTCCGCGCGGAGGCGGTTCATCATCCAGGCCCAATCGTGATTGGCATGCTCCGCGACATG
Source organism: Planctomycetota bacterium (assembly GCA_021413475.1). GTDB lineage: Bacteria > Planctomycetota > Planctomycetia > Gemmatales > Gemmataceae > JAIOQJ01. Next base: position 14,265 of record JAIOQJ010000011.1, read on the forward strand.
GGTTGGGGCCATATCGAAGCTGAACAGGACCCGAAGAAAAAAGCACCACCAGTAGAGGAAAGGTGGGTCACGCACGCGGAAGGCGATTTGACGCTAAACCTACCCGAAAGCTGGCAACGACGAGCCAATGACAAGAAGGATGAAGTTGACTGGATCCTGGGCGATTTCAAGTCTCCCAAGGCCACGTTTTCCTTGCTTAGAGCAGAATCCTTCAAAAAGTTAATCGATGAAATGCCGGTTTCGGAAGTCAGCATGATCCAGTTAGGTGGACAGAAGGCAGTTCGCTACGTAGGAGGAGTGCAAGGCGATCCGCCGGTTCGCACGACATTCGTCGTGCTGGATCAATTGAGACCCGATGGGCGACGTGTCGGACTCATTTGTAGCGCTCCTGCCGACGAATGGGGGACGGTGTCTGCGATTTACGCCAAAATACTCGAGTCGGTGAAGATAGGCTCGGACAAATCTCCCAAGCGATGACGATTTGACCACTCTCCTTATTCCTTTTGCCGCGCCTTGATGATCGGCCGGCGGTTTTGAGATCTCCACAAAAATAATGCTTCCTACTTCAGGGCTGGATCGCTGATGGACTTCATCCAGGCGTTTAATTTCGCCTGTAACTCCTCACGGACGGCTTTCTTCGACTCGTCCGAATAGAGATTCTTGAGCTCACCAGGATCGTTGGCGAGGTCGAAGAGTTCGTCTTGGTTCTCAACCGTATAATGGCGAACGAGCTTCCAATCCTTCGTCCGAATCATCCGCATTTTTTGGGATGCCGTGTTCGAGATGTCGTATTGACCGAAATGCACTTCCCGATTCGCGTACGTCTTGCCTTGCAATAATGCTGCGAGATCGTGGCCTTCTCCTTTCCATTCCTTGGGCTTATCGACGCGGGCGATCGCGAGAATCGTTGGGAATGTGTCCTGATTCGTAGCCCATTCGCTATACACTGTCCCCGCCTTGACGACGCCCGGCCAACGGATGATGAGAGGAATACGGAGCGATGTATCCCACATGTTGGGGCGGACACCGTTGCGGTCGGTGGTACACCATTCGCCGTTGCCCTTGCTGTGAATGCCATGGTGGCCGATGTTGTAGCCGTGATCGCTCGTGAAAATCACGATGGTCTCTTCCGCGATCTGCAGATCGTCGAGTTTCTTCAGGATGCGACCGACATTGCGGTCAACGGCATGGACGCATGCGTAATACTGCCGGGTCCAGGTCTTGACCTGGTCGACTTTCAAATTCGGATAGTTCGGAATGCTGGGATCAAGATCTTTGAAGAGTGCCGCGTCTGCTTCCGAAACCGGCACGTAGGGAGCATGAGGTTCACGGAAATGAACACAAAGTGCGAACGGCTTCCCGGTCGATGCATCGATAAACCGAATCGCATCGTCGGCCGTGCGGTCGACGCTGAAGCCGTCGATTTTAGTTGAAAGGCCGTCGATCTCAAGAGTCGGTCCCTTGGGGCTCCAGCCACCGTCGAGATGGCCGGCGAAATAGTTGAATCCGTTCGCGGTCGGGTGGAATTTCGGCTGGTTGCCCAAATGCCATTTGCCGGCCAGTCCGGTGCGGTAGCCGTTCGCTTGTAGCAACTTGGGCCAGGTTGACACGGCGGGATCAAGTCCGAGCCCGTTCTTCGCCTGGGCCGGCGTGATCCAGTCCGCAATGCCAAATTGCGTGCTATGCAGGCCGGTCATGCTCGTGGCACGGCTTGGGCTGCAAACCGGCGTCACGACGAACGCGTTCGTGAACCGAGCCCCCTGCGATGCCAATTTGTCGATTGCCGGCGACTTCGATTCCTTGTTCCCATAGCAACCCAAGGTCCATTCTGCCTGGTCATCGGTCATGATGACGATGACGTTCGGCCGTTTTTCCACGGCAACTACGATATCGGCCATGAAGAGCGGCAAGATGGCCATGATGAGGAACAGGCATTTCATGGTCGCTCCGTTACGTTTTTCAAAGGTGACTCGAACAACGCGCGTTTCGCTTCGCGCCGGCGGAATTCTAAAGAATTCATCCACTCGTCCATCCCTTGCCCTGTTTTGGATGAAATTTCGAAGACCGCCATGCCGGGCCGTACTGATTGAATATTGCGATGGGCCGCGGCTCGATCGAATTCCACCGCGGCGGCCAAGTCGATCTTGGTGATGATGGCCGCGTCCGCCGTGTTGAAGATGGTTGGGTACTTGAGCGGTTTATCTTCCCCTTCAGTAACCGAAAGCAGAACCAGGCGATAGTCCTCTCCGAGATCGTAGCTAGCGGGACAGACGAGGTTGCCAACATTTTCGATGAACAGAAAATCAAGTTCATCAAGTCGCCAGCCATCGAGGGCGCTTTCCACCATTTGCGCTTCGAGATGGCAAATCGTTCCGGTACTGATTTGACGGACGGGAGCCTGGCTTCGTGCCAGACGCTGAGCGTCGTTGTCTGTAGCCAAATCGCCCACGAGAGCGGCCACGCGGTGGCGCGGACGCAGTCGCGTCAGCACCTGTTCAAGAAAGCTCGTTTTGCCTGCGCCGGGGCTTGAAACCAGGCTGACCACGTAGACGCCCGCATCGTGAAATCGCTGGCGCATTGCCCGTGCCAGTACGTCGTTGTGTTTCAGCACCTGTTGTCGCACTTGCACGAGGCGCGTTTGGTTCGTCATTCGACCTCCAGTGCGGTTACTTCCAGTTCCCGGCCGCCGACGATATCCGAAGTAAACGTCCCGCAAACCGAGCAGCAAAGTTGCTGCATCGAGACAACTGAGCGCGTCGCGCCGCAAGTAAGGCAACTGATGGATATAGGTACCAATTCAACGAGTAGTTTCGCATCAGGATAAGGCGAATTCTCGCGAGCGATCTCGAAGGCCCCGCGCAGGGCCTCCTGCGCAACTCCCGATAACGGGCCTAGCTTGAGGTGTACTCCAACGACTCTGCACTCGCCGAGCTTCACAGCTTCCTCGGCAACGATATCTAGGATCGTCACGGCAATGGATAATTCGTGCATGAAGCCACTTCAATTTGAATCGGAGACGAATGCGGTCGATCACATCAGCAGATTCGCGGTAGCTGCTCCCCGTTCAACATGGTAACCAAACGCTCCCCTCCAACGGCGGAGCGTTGGATCACCATGCCCGAATATTCCGCAACGGTCGTGCCGATCACCGCCGCCTGCCGGCCCAATGGATGTTTCCGCATCGCCTCTACGAGACGGTCGGCATCTTCCGTGGGTACGACGGCGATCAGCTTCCCTTCGTTGGCAACGTACAACGGATCCAGTCCGAGCATTTCGCAGGCACCCCGGACCTCCGGCCGAATCGGGATCGCCTTTTCGTCGATGAACACGCCAACGCGCGACGCGGATGCCATTTCATTCAGGGCACTCGACAACCCCCCGCGGGTCGGGTCGCGCATACAGCGGATCGTGGGACAAGCTTCGAGCATGACCCGCGTCAAATCGGCAAGCGAAGCGCAATCGCTTTGCAGAATCGTTTCGAACTCGATCCCCTCGCGGACCGACATGATGGCAATCCCATGATCGCCGATCGTTCCCGATATGACGATTCGATCGCCCGGCTGAGCCGAGCGTATCGACAAATTTCGCCCTTCTGGAACCAAGCCGATGCCGGACGTCGTGATGAAAATCTGGTCGCCCTTGCCGCGATCAACGACTTTGGTATCGCCGGTCACGAGCGTGACTCCCGCTGTGTCGCATGCATGACGCATGGATGCGACAATTCGCTGCAAGTCTTCGAGCGGTAGCCCTTCCTCGAGAATGAACGCCGCCGACAACCACAACGGAATGGCACCGCCGACGGCCAGGTCGTTGATCGTGCCATTGACTGCCAAGCTGCCAATGTCGCCGCCGGGAAAAAAGATCGGGCGGATTACATAGGAATCGGTGGTAAACGCCAGCCGTGCGTTCCCGTATTCCGCGATGTTAAAGGTTTCGCCGCATGGAGGAAAATCAAGAGTCGCTTGATCTTCGAGTGCAGAAAGAACGCGATTATCGAAAGCGGGCAGGAACATTCGCTTGATCAAGTCGTTCGTCAATTGCCCGCCGCTGCCATGCCCCAGCAGAATGCGGTCGTAGCCGGAACGCGGCACCGGGCAAGAACCGAAGAGGCTCTCGGACGGAGTGTTAGCATTATCAGACATGCACGCGCTCCGCTTCTGAAAGTCGTCGAAGCACGGATAAATCAGTCGCGTTCAAATGCCGTCCGTAGGCATAATAAGCCGCGCAAGCTCCTTCCGATGAAACCATCGTCGCGCCCAACGGATTCCGCGGTGTGCAATCCTTCCCGAAGGCGGGGCATTCATGCGGCTTCTTCAAGCCGCGCAAAATCTGTCCGCTGATGCACACCGACGATTCTTGTGTTTCGATTTGGTCCACCGCGAAGTTCCGCTCGGCATCGTGATCGAAATATTCATGGCGCAACTTGTAGCCGCTTCGGGGGATCGATCCGATGCCGCGCCACTTGCGGTCGCACACCTCAAAGACTTCGTCCAATAGTTTCAAGGCGGCGGAATTCCCCTCTCGCTGCACGGCCCGTGCGTACTGGTTTTCGACTTCCGCCCGCCCGGCCTCGAGTTGCTGAACCGTCCGCAATATTCCTTCGAGCAGGTCGATCGGTTCGAAACCCGTAATGACGATGGGCACTCGGTAACGCTGCACCAGCGTTTCGTATTCCGTGTAACCCATCACCGTGCAGACATGCCCGGGTCCCAAAAAACCCTGCACGCGATTGCCGGGCGTGTCGAGGATCGCCGCCATGGCCGGCGGAACCAGTACATGTGAAACGAGGACGCTGAAATTCCGCAGGCCGCGCCGCTTCGCCTGCCAGACCGCCATGGCGTTAGCCGGGGCCGTGGTTTCAAAACCGATTGCGAAGAATACCACCTGCCGAAGGGGATTGGCCGCCGCCAAACTGACAGCGTCAAGTGGCGAATAGACCACGCGTACATCGCTCCCTTGCGCTTTAAGTTGCAGCAGATCGCCGTGCGATCCCGGCACGCGTAGCATATCGCCGAACGAACAGAAGATGACGTTGGGCCGCGACGCGATCGCATGAGCACGATCGATCATTTCCAGTGAAGTGACACAGACGGGACATCCCGGCCCATGTACCAACTCCAGACCGTCCGGGAGAAGGCGATCGACGCCGTGCTTGACGATGCTGTGTGTCTGACCTCCGCAGACTTCCATGATTGTCCATGGCCGGGTCGCGGTGCGCGCAATGGCCTCGCTCAGCGTCTTGGCGGCATCGGCATCGCGATATTCGTCCAGGAACTTCATGATGATGGTGCCCCGAGTTCATCGATCTGATTCATCGATTCGAGAAGGTCAAAAACACGCTGGGCCTCCGCTTCGTCCACTTTGTTCAACGCGAAGCCGACGTGAACAATCACATATTCGCCGATCCTGACATCGGGAACATACTCCAAACAGACCCGCTTGAACACACCCCCAAAATCGACCTTGCCCATCAGCATGTCGTGTTCGCGAGAAGTCTCGACCACTTTTCCGGGAACGCCCAGGCACATGAACATCTCCGTTCTTTGCTTAGTCTTTTGCGACTCACCGGCCGCCACCGGAGCCGTGGCGAAACATGGCGATCGCCATCTGACCCAAACTCAGGCCCCCGTCGTTGCATGGCACGCGCTGCTGACGATAAGCGCGGAAACCTTCACCGCGCAAGCGTTCGAGGCACCCACTGACAAGCAGCACATTCATGAAGACACCCCCGCTCAACACCACGACATTGATGCCCGCTTCGTGCCGGATTTGCCGACACACGCCCACGATCATTTCGATCATGGTTTCATGAAAGCGTCGAGCGATTTTCGACGAATGCGTGCTCGCGCGAATATCCGCGACCACTCCGCGGATGATCGGCCGGGTATCGATAAGTAATGAGTGGTTTACCGATTCTCGTTCAACTTCCCAAGAATAGGCACCATCGGATACCGTATCCGCGGCTGACCATTCCAGTTCCATGGCAGCCTGGCCTTCAAAATTCACATAGTCGCGGATCCCGACCAGGGCTGCCACCGCGTCAAATAGCCGGCCAGCACTCGATGTCAATGGCGTGTTGATGCCTCGCTCAATCATCTGGCGTACCGTTCGAAAGGCCAGTTTCGCGATGCGATTCTCCAGCAAATCGCCGCTGCCAGTCGCATCGAGTAAGTGCGCCAAAGCCATTCGCCACGGTTCGCGGACCGCCTGATCGCCACCCGGCAGGCCGACATATCGAAGGTGGGCGGCACGCCGAAAATGCCCATAGTCGCCAACCAGAAACTCGCCGCCCCAAATGGCACCGTCGGTTCCACGGCCGCTTCCATCGAAGGACACGCCAATGACTGGTTCAACCAGGCCGTGCTCGGCCATGCAACTGGCCATGTGAGCATGATGGTGTTGGATCGCCAATGCCTCCAGTCGCTCTTTCTCACAGCGTTGTCGAGCGTATCGGGTTGAGGCATAGTCAGGATGTAAGTCGTGGACCAATACCATTGGCCTAATAGCGAAAAGGTGCTCGTATAGCGCCGTGTCGCTGAGGAACGACCGATAGGCGTCGAAATGGTCGAGATCGCCGAGATGATGGCTCATGAACGCATGATGATCGCGTCCCAACGTAAGCGTCCCTTTCATCTGGCCCCCAACGGCCAATATCGGCACGGGACAGGACATCGGCAACGAAATGGAGCTCGGTGCATACCCGCGCGAGCGCCGCAATGGCATCTCAATACCATTGACAATCCGCGTGACCGAATCGTCGCAACGCACCTGGATGGGCCGATCGTGAACCAGAAACAAATCCGCAATGCCTGCCAGGCGCTTAACCGCGTCGTCGTCAACGTATGCGATTGGTTCATCGGAACGATTTCCACTCGTCATCACCAGCGGAGCATCGACCTCGCGAAGCAATAGATGATGCAACGGCGTGTACGGCAGCATCACCCCCAAAAACGGATTGCGCGGTGCAACCTCCGCGGCAACTGGCGAAGGATGGCGCTTTCGTAGCAGGACGATTGGCCGACGAGAGGACAAAAGCAGTTCGCGTTCCGCCGGCTCGATCTCGGCCATGCCTTCCGCGGCCACATCGTCACGAACCATCAGCGCGAATGGTTTTTCATCGCGGTGTTTGCGTTTCCGAAGTTCAGCAACAGCGACCGCATTGCGGGCATCGCATGCGAGATGGTAACCACCGAGCCCTTTCAATGCCCCCAGGCGACCGGCACGCAGGCTGGCCGCAAAAAAGGCCAGCGGATCGTCGGTCGCGATGGAGTGCCCCTGCCCATCCAAAACGCGAAGCCGCGGACCACAGACAGTACAACACGTTGGCTGAGCGTGAAAACGTCGGTTGCCGGGATCGTCGTACTCCGATTGGCAGGCCGGACACATCGTGAAGGCGGCCATGCTGGTCCGCGATCGATCGTAGGGTGCCCCGGTGACAATGGTGAGTCGAGGGCCGCAACTGGTGCAATTGAGAAATGGATAACGAAAGCGGCGATCAGCGGGATCGAAGAGTTCCTTCAAACAATCAGCGCAAGTGGCGACGTCCGGCGAAATGAAGATCGGGCCGTCGCGTGCCACCTCACTGGGCCCAATACGGAAATCCCGATCGCCCCGCGTCGGCCGTGGCCGCCAGTCGAGACTTTCGATTCGAGCCCATGGCGGCGGTTTGGCGGAGAGTTCCGTCAGAAATGAATTCAGCGAACCAGTGTCCCCCTCGACTTCGATCTCGACACCACCCGCCTGATTCTTGACGAAGCCCGTCAAGTCGAAACGGACGGCCAATTCATAAACGAAAGGGCGAAAGCCCACCCCTTGAACGATTCCCCGAATGGTGATCAAGCGTCGTTCCATCGATGTACCCGAAGATGTCGAATCGCGACTGGAACGGGGAGATTATTGATCCAGCGATTCCTCATGAGAATCCGCAAGGCCGCACCAAATCTTTCTATCGATGTTGATCGTAACTGATTCATCTCAATGGCCAATCCGCGGATCGTCGCCAAGCAGGTGATTCGGTACTTTACTCGTTTTCGCTGGTAATTGATCACTGGTTTGTTAGCCTAGTGCCCCGTCCAGACTAAATTTTCGG
>JAIOQJ010000600.1 GCA_021413475.1 Planctomycetota bacterium
CTAAAGAAACTGAAAGAGACGCCGCGACCGATCCGTGTGGGGCTGGAACTCACCGGCCGCAAGGCGGCGCGCGAGGGCTGCCCGGTATCGAAAGGGACCGCGAAGGTCGGCATGGTCTCCAGCGGTAGCTTCGCCCCGACACTGGAGAAATCGATCGCCATGGCCTACGTCGCCTCCGAACACGCGGCCGTCGGCACGGAGTTGACGATCGACATCCGCGGCACGGAAGTGCCGGCCAAGGTGGTGCCGTTGCCGTTTTATTCGAGGAAACGTTAACCCGACGCGCTAGCGAGGGAGGGTCGACTCCCTCGCTAGCGCGTCGAGTTAACAAGTCCATTATCCCCTGAGAGACTTCGATGGATCTTGCCAAACTTCGCTACGCCAAATCGCACGAGTGGGCCCTCCTCGAAGGAGGCGTCTGCACCGTCGGCATCACGCAATTCGCCGTCGAGCAACTGACCGACGTGACGAACCTGGATCTGCCGAAAGTCGGCAAGAAACTCGAAGGCGGCAAACCGTTCGGCGAGATCGAATCGGTGAAGGCGGTCTTCGATCTTTACGCTCCCGTTTCGGGCGACGTGGTCGAAGTGAACCCCGCCGTGGCCGCCGACCCCGGCGTCATCAATCAGGACCCCTACGGCATCGGCTGGATGCTGAAGATCAAAGTCGCACCTGGGGCCACCCTGGCACACCTGATGGACCTGGCCCAGTACGAGAAGCAAATCGCGGAAGACGGCGGGCATTGAGAGTGTCTTAAAGAATGTTGAACCACAGAGACACAGAGGCACAGAGAAGAAAATGCGAGTAAGATTCTTCGCTGGGATCTCGTCCTCCCGCGTGAATTCAGAAGGCAGAATTCTCTCTCTTGTTTTCTCTGTGCCTCTGTGTCTCTGTGGTTCAATTTCTTCGCCTTAATTGGAGAATATTCCTTGTCCTATCTGCTGAACACGCCCCCGGAAGTGGCCGAGATGTTGGCTCGGATTGGCGTCTCGTCTCTGGACGAACTCTTCTCCACTCTCCCAGCGGAACTTCGTCTCCAGCGCTCGCTCGAAATCCCGCCGGCACTCACTGAGATCGAGTTGACTAGGCATCTATCGGCGTTGGCGGCCGCGAATCAGGCGGCGGGCGATGGCGTCTGCTTCCTCGGCGGCGGCAGTTACGACCACTTCATCCCCGCCGTCGTCGATGCCGTCGCCTCGCGCGGCGAGTTTTACAGTGCCTACACTCCGTACCAGGCCGAGGCGAGTCAGGGAAGTTTGCAGGCCTTCTTCGAGTATCAGACGCTCATTTGCCAACTGACGGAGATGGACGTCGCCAATGCCTCGCTCTACGAAGGCGGCTCCGCCGTGGCCGAGGCCGTGCTGATGGCCTTGAACAGTTCGGACGGCCGCCGCGAGGTGCTCGTCGCCGAGAGCATGCACCCCGAATATCGGCAGGTGCTGGCGACATCCCTGGCCAATCTCGATGTGCGAATCGTCACGCTGCCGACGCCCGATGGCACGTTGAATCCCGACGAACTGCGTAAGGCACTCACCGACCAGACCGCGGCCGTCGTGGTGCAGCATCCCAATTTCTTCGGGCATCTGGAAGATGTGCAAACTCTCTTCAGTTTGGCCCATGCGAAGGGAGCGCTGGCGATCGTCAGCTTCGACCCGATCAGCCTGGGTCTGCTGAAACGACCGGGCCAATATGGAGCCGACATCGCGGTGGCCGAGGGGCAATGCCTCGGCACGCCGATGGGCTACGGCGGCCCGTATCTCGGCATCATGGCCTGCCGGCAAGAATTCGTCCGTAAGATGCCCGGCCGTCTGGTCGGCGAGACCACCGACCGCAACGGCAAACGTTGCTGGGTGCTCACCCTGCAGACCCGCGAGCAACACATCCGCCGGGAGAAGGCGACCAGCAATATCTGCACGAATCAGGGGCTTTTCGCCCTCCGCGCCGCCGTCTATCTGGCCGCTCTCGGACCGAAGGGACTGCGAGAGACGGCCGAGCTCTGCCTTCAAAAAGCCCACTACGCCGCGGAACAACTCGGCAAGCTGCCGGGCGTTTCGATGAAGTTCAAAGGAAGTTTCTTCAAGGAGTTCACGATCAAGCTCCCAGTTGACGTGCCGAGTTTGCTGACGAAGCTACGCCAGAGCGGTTACCACGCGGGGCTGTCGCTGGGGCGATGGTATCCAAACCTGAGCGATTGCATGTCGGTGGCAGTGACCGAGAAGCGGACGAAGGAAGAGATTGATGGGTTGGTGGCGGCGTTGGGAAATGTACTTTGATTTCGGATGCGCAACCCCCAATCCGAAAATTGGCATGGTCGCTACACGGTCACTCCTCACTTCCAACTCGATAATTCGCAATCCGCTCCGGAAGCCTCCGAGGAGCGGCTAATCGGCAGGTGGAAATCGGCAGGCGCTTCACATGAGTGATGGTATGGCGTATACTGCCAACCATTCACTCTCGCCCCTGGAGTACTGCCATGCCGCGTCGAGTCATCCTCATGTTTAGCATCCTTTCGCTGTTCACCGCTCGTTCCGCAGGGGCCGATTTCCCCGCTGTGGAAAAGCTCCCCTCGAAGCCGGAGCTTCCCGATCCGCTGGTGATGTTCAATGGCACCAAGGTCGCCAGCAAAGAGGATTGGGTCAACAAGCGCCGCCCGGAACTCAAGTCACTTTTCCAGACCTACATGTACGGCCGGCTGCCGGACACGAAGAAGGTGACGGCCTCGCTCAATCACGAGGATTCCAAGGCCTTCGGCGGCAAAGGGACCGTGCGTGAATTCGTCCTTTCTTTCGATGAACCGGTGAAGGCCAAGATCAACCTGCTGCTGGTTGTTCCCAACGAACGCAAAGGCCCCGTTCCGGTATTCGTCGGCATTAACTTCAGCGGCAATCACGCGGTGTTGAACGACCCTAAGATTCTGTTGCCGACGTCGTGGCTGCCGGCCACTCGCAAAGGGGTCAAGGACAACAAGGCTACCGATGAAGGTCGCGGCAGCGAAGTGAACCTCTGGAATGTCGACCTCGCCATCGAACGCGGCTACGCGGTTGCCCTTTTCTATAACGGCGATCTCGACCCCGACCGGGCCGACAAACGGGAAGGCGTTCGCCCCTATTTGCCGCGCGAGAGCGAACCGTCGCTCGACGACACCGCGACGATCATGACCTGGGCCTGGGGCTTTCATCGCGTTATCGACTATCTCGTCACGCGTAACGATCTCGACCCCAAGAAAATCGTCGCTGTCGGCCACTCGCGGCTGGGCAAAACGGCGCTGCTCGCTGCGGCGTTCGATGAACGGATCGCCATTGCCATGCCCCATCAAGCCGGTTGCGGCGGAACCGCCCCGAGCCGCGGCAAAGTCGGCGAACAAGTGAAGCAAATCAACGACCGCTTCCCGCACTGGTTCAACGGCAACTTCAAGAAGTTCAACGACGACCCCACCAAGCTGCCGTTCGACCAACATTGCCTCGTCGCCCTCTGCGCGCCGCGGCCGGTCCTGTTCAGCAACGCGAAGGAAGACACCTGGGCCAACCCCGACGGGCAGTTTGAAGTCCTCCAAGCGGCCGACCCGGTCTATCGCTTCCTCGGCGCGGGCGGCCTGGAAGCGAAGCAACGCCCCGAGATCGGCAAGCTCGTCGACAGCAAACTCGGCTACTACTACCGCGACGGCAAACACTCAATGACCCGCGACGACTGGCAAGCGTTTTTGGATTTCGCGGATAAGCAGTTTGGGAAGAAGTGATCTCGAATTGGCGAGCCGGCTCGCGTGAGCGGCCGGAGTCTTTGGTTTTCAAATCTCCAGGTGCTTGCACGACCTGGCTCGCCTCGCGAATCCGTGAATTGTCTTAGCTCCGAAGGAGCGTCGGAATGTAGCCACGGGTGAAGCGAAGCGGAACCCGTGGAAATAAAACGCTCACAGATTCCGCCCCGGTCGGGGCGGAGGAATGTTTTCGCCCCGACCGGGGCGAGTCTTTTACACGTCAGGCTTCCACGGGTTCCGCTCCGCCCGGCTAAAGCCGGGCTTCGCTCCACCCGTGGCTACATTCCGTCGCCCCATCCGGGGCTAAAACCAAGAGAAGAAACTTGATAGCGGACGGATGATGAGAAAGACTGAAGCCCGTTGACCGTTGTGTCGCGGAAAGGTACGCTTCTGTTATGAACTACGAACACCTCATCACTATCGAACCAGGCAAGCGGAGCGGACAGCCGTGTATCCGCGGGCTACGGATGACCGTCCGGGATGTCCTCGAATATCTTGCCGGAGGAATGACCGTCGATGAGATCTTGGCGGACTTCCCGGACCTGACGGCAGAAGACATTCGCGCCTGCCTCGCCTTCGCGGCCGACCGAGAGCGGCGGCTGTGGGTGGTCCCAGCTGCATGAGACTTTTTCATTTCGGGAAATCATTACCATGGCGTCAACACTCGAATCAATGGGGATCGAAAAGCTCAGCGTTCGCGAGCGTCTCGACCTAATCGACCAAATTTGGGATAGCTTGCCGGAGACGTTCGAGCCACACGAGGTGCCCGAATGGCACTTAGTGGAACTCGCAAAACGGCGCGCCGAGGCCGCGAATCGGCCGGGCGAGGGGCGGCCTTGGCGTGAGGTGCTAGAGTCGTTGAGGAGCGGGTCGTGAGTCTGCCCGTCATTGTTCGGCCATCCGCTGAAGCGGACATTCGAGAAACGTACCAGGCTTATGAATTGATTCGTCCTGGGCTCGGCGAGCGGTTCGCTTCACGGGTCCGTGAGGTACTGGAGCGCATTGAATTCATGCCGGCAATGTATGGCGTCATTTGGCAAGACGTGCATGCCGCTCGACTGAATCGCTTTCGACAGGTTGTTTACTACGTCGTGTTCGATGATCGTATCGAAGTGTTGGCCATCATGCACGGGGCGCGGGATGCTTCCGCGTGGCAATCACGGGTATGATCTTGCATGAGGTTTCGCCTGTTGCACAGCGGCCGCAGACATTGCCAGCAGGTTACGCTTCGCTTCTTCGATGAGGCTTTCGGCTTCCGCAAAGTCCAACAGAAATGTACTCGCCTCACCAAGCGGCGGTAGCAGTTCAATCTTAAAATCGCGATCATTGTCGTCTACAAAAATGGTGAACCATAACTGATCCCTGCCGATCCAAAACTCGGCCACGGCCAAGCTCGTGCCCGGCCTATTCGCCCAGATCAAATTCAGTTTTGATGTTGCCATGACGAAAACATTCCTTGTCCATTAACGGTCGAGTTAGACACGTGTCTACACCCCTTCCATCAACTTCTCCCTTAACGGCTTCGTCCACTCCCCGCCGAGCGTATCGCGTTCCAGAATCTCCCGGATCCGCTCGGCGTCAAACGCGTCGCCGTAGCTGTATTGCCAGACGTCGTGGATCGTGTGGTGCCGGCCGTCTTCGCGTAATTTCTCAATCGTGTCGTCCGCGCCAATTTCTCCCTCCTGAAGCACGCGCAAATAGAAACCGAGCCGGCCGCTTTTGAGGAACCACTTGGGAAACGACGGCATGCGCATCTTCATGGCAAGTTTGAAACAGGGGACTCGCGGCTGGGTTACTTCAAGAACCGCGGAGCCGACTTGGTAGACGTCGCCCAGGCAGACGTTTTCTTCGAGCATTCCCGTGACCGTCAGGTTCTCGCCGAATTGCCCGGGTGAGAGTTCCGTGTTGAGGAACTCCTGCCATTTGGCGTAGTGCTCGAACGGGTACGCGTAGACGGCCTTGTTCGGGCCGCCGTGATAGCGGCGATCGACCTGGGCGTCGCCTTCGAGTGTCAACGGCGTGACGCGCACGCGGCCATTCACCGGCTCCTTGAAAATGCCGGTAATGACCGTGCGGGCGTCCCACTCGGCGGGCTTCGGGGCGGAGATGTTCACGGAGAGCAATTTCATAACTGGTTCAACACAAATACCGGGCCGCGAGCCAGAAGAGACCATTGACCCCCACGATGCTCGCGATTGTCAGGGTCGTGAACTGGCGGAAAGGGTCCTTGGGTTTCTTTTCGGGATCGGCGGGCTGTTTCACTTTTCCCATGTATGCGTCGTTGAATGCGGACAAATAGAATCCGAGGAAAAGGAACGCCCCGATGCAGAGGAAGATCGGAAACTGCATCTCCTTTTTCGTGACGGACTCCGCGGCGGATTTCGCGTGGGCATCGCAATAGCCGCGCTTGATTCCCCGGCCGTATTCGATTTTCTTCGTCGCATCATCGGTGCAGCCCATGTGGGCGCACAGCGAACCGCCTTTTTGAACGCCGATGTAGCATGAATAAATCAGGCCAAACGGCGTGACGAGCGTCGCCAGGAAGGCGATCAACATGACGATCGACCATTTCTGGTTCGACGTCAGCGGCTCGCGATTGGTCGGCGACGGATGATAGGGACTATCCTCCGGCTCACCATGCGAGGCGCTGGCCGCGCGGTCGAACGTCGCCCCGCAACTGAGGCAACGGCCGTCGAGCGCCTCAATTCGGCCGAGTTCTTCTTTGCACTTCGGGCAATGCGTGATGGTCGTCATGCGTTGCGCTCCCCGGGAGAGTGATGAGCGGAACAATTTGGTTGGTAGTGACCCGCTTTAGCGGGTCGGGTCACTCGGACCCGCTAAAGCGGGTCACTACGAACGAGATTGGATTTAAGGATTGTCGTCTCCGCTGATCGAAACGTCAAACCTTTTCGCCTCGCGATCATCTGACAAAGAGACCACATCTGCTCAAAATCAACATTGGAAGCCGCGACTTTGAACCATTAAATGTGCGAGAAAAGTTCAGGCATGACGGGTTCTTTTTTGGGTGATTCGTGGTTCGATCTTTAGCAGTGCCATTTCCTTCTCATCGAACTACACTTTTCCAGATGAACGATTTGGTTAACCTCCTCGAGTACGAAGAACGTGCCCGGCAAGTATTGCCGCGTATGGTCTACGACTATTTCGCTAGTGGGGCCGGGGCCGAGCTCACGGTCGGTGCGAACTGCTCCGATTTCGATCGTTTGCGCCTACGGCCGCGAGCTCTGGTCGGCGTCGGCAACCGCGATCATTCGACGACCGTGTTCGGCCAGAAGATTCCCTCGCCGATTGCCGTCGCGCCGATGGCGTTTCAGAAGTTGGCCCATGTGGATGGCGAGATGGCCTCCGTTCGCGGCAGCGGCACCGCCGGGGCCCTCTTCGTGGCGAGTACGATGGCCACCTACCGGATGGAAGAGATGGCCGCCGCCGCGACGGGGCCGATCTGGTTTCAACTCTATGTGTTCAAGGATCGCGGCCTGACGCGGGCGCTCGTGCAACGAGCCGAGACCGCGGGCTTCACCGCGTTGCAAGTGACCAGCGACGTTCCCGTGATGGGGTTGCGCGAGACCGACATGCGCAACGCCTTCCAAGTCCCGCCCGAGTTCAAGATCAAGAACGTCGAGAGCGAACTTCCGCCCAGCGACGCGGAGATGGGAGACGCTCTTTACGCCAACTGTCAATTCGACGTCGATCTGAACTGGAAAGACGTCGAATGGCTGTGCGGGTTGACGAAGCTCCCGGTGCTCGTGAAAGGCATCCTTCGCGGCGACGATGCCGTGCGGGCACTGGATCATGGGGCGAAGGGCGTGGTCGTGTCGAATCACGGCGGCCGGCAACTCGACACGGCGATCTCGACCATCGAGGCCCTACCCGAGATCGTTGATGCCATCGGCGGCCGCGGCGAGATCGTCATCGATGGCGGCATCCGCCGTGGTATCGATATCTTGAAGGCACTGGCCCTGGGTGCGACGGTGGCCCAGGTGGGCCGGCCCGTCATCTGGGGCCTGTCGCTCGGCGGCGAAGACGGTGTCGCTCGGGCGCTGACGCTTCTGCGAAATGAATTCGACAATGTGATGGCCCAGTGCGGGTGCCGGACCGTGAAAGCGATCACGCGGGATTTGGTGGCGCGCTGACGAACCTGTGACGGAGAGGACGCGCGAATCTCCGGAAACCCTCCGATTCGCGGCTAAACGATATAACTACATTATCGCCCGTGTTCTGGAACCACCCATGGCCGCCGATCCCGCCCTGAAACCGAATTCCCTCCGCCGCGAGGGGGATGGTCTGCTCATCGAGTGGAACGACGGGGTGCGCACCTTTATCACCTGGCGCGACCTTCGGAAAAACTGTCCCTGCGCGACCTGCCAGGAAACGCACGGCAAGCCCGAGAACCCGTTCAAGATTCTCTCGCCCCAGGAACTCGCGGTTGGTGCGCCGGAGCCGCGTTCGATCCAGACGCGTGGCTCGTATGCCTACCAAGTGTACTGGAACGATGGGCACGACACGGGCATCTATTCGCTCGAATATTTGCGTGAAATTAGTAAGCCCGCCGAACAGGCTGGGCATTAAATCGATTGAGGAATCGCGATGCAAGCTCCCCCTGGAATGCCCCCGAAGATGTCGATCCCCGGCGTTCGTTACCTGATTGCCGTGGCGTCGGGTAAGGGCGGCGTCGGGAAATCGACGGTGGCCGCCAATCTGGCCCTGGCCCTCAAGATGCACGGCCAGAAAGTCGGCTTGATGGATGCCGATATTTACGGTCCGAGCGTGCCGACCATGATGGGACTCGGCATGGTCGATCAGAGCGTCACGCCGTTTCCGGTTGAGAAATACGGTCTGAAACTGATGTCGATGGGCTTCCTCGTCGATCCGCAACAGGCGGTGATCTGGCGCGGGCCGAAGGTTGCCCAGGCCGTCGCGGCGTTCCTCGGGCAGTTGAACTGGGGGCCGCTCGATTATCTGATCATCGATCTGCCGCCCGGCACCGGCGACGCCCAACTCACGCTGACGCAACAAGCGCCGCTCACCGGTGCGGTGGTCGTCACCACGCCGCAGGAGATCAGCTTGATCGACGCTCGCAAAGGCTTGAAGATGTTCAACGAAGTCCGCGTGCCGGTGATCGGTGTCATCGAGAACATGAGCTTCTTCATGGGCGACGACGGCAAGCGTTATGACATCTTCCAAACCGGCGGTGGTAAGAAACTCGCCGAAGAGGGTGGCGTGCCGTTACTCGCTGAACTGCCGATCGACCCGCGCGTGGCCGAGTGCGGCGACGGCGGCGAGCCGATCGTGAGCAAGTACCCCGATTCGCCGGTGGCGGCGGCGTACTTGAAATTGGCGATGCGGGTGATGGAAGAATCGCACAAGAGCGCGGCTCAGGCGGGGTTGCCGGAAGTGCAGTTGTAAATGCAGAACTTAGCCACGGATGAAACACAGATCGAACACGGATAATACCAGAAAAAGCAAGACGAAGTGGCTGGACGCTTCGGCGTCTCGTGTCTTATCCGTGTTCGATCTGTGTTTCATCC
>JAIOQJ010000012.1 GCA_021413475.1 Planctomycetota bacterium
GACGGCGACCTCCGGAGTCCCGCGGCCCATTTACAAATTGGCCTTGGCACTCAACCCGGAGTTTGCGAATATCTCCGCCTGGAAGCCAGTCTCGAGAGCGTCCTGCGGCCAACCACGACCGCCAATCTCGACTTTGTTTCCGCGGGACGCTGCGATCAGCGCGCGATTCAGGAACTGGCTCGCGACGGTTTCCTCGGCTTGCTGAATCTGGTCAGGCCTCGCTACGATTTTGTCCTCGTTGATTCGTGCCCGGTACTACCCGTTGCCGATGCCCTGCTCATGGCCCGGTACGTTGATGGCGTTTTGCTCTCGATGATGTGCGATTACAGCCAGGTGGAACGGATCCAGACCGCCTGCCAGAAACTCGCTTCGATTGGTGCCCGCGTCGTCGGTGCGGTAGTGCATGGCACCCAGGCGGAAGCTTACGGACGGAGCGGCCATTACTTAATGCCGGTTTCCAATGCTTGATTCGAAATTGAGTCTCGCCACACGGAAAGACATGGAAGAGCGCATGGTGCCGTCATTCAGGACCGAGGATGATTTCGCGATTCCCGCGAGCAGTCCGTCGCACAGCCTCAAGCGAGGCGTCGATGTCGTGTTGGCGGCTTTCCTACTCGTTCTTTCATCTCCCTTTATTCTCGCGTGCGCGGCATTAGTTCGGATCTCCTCGCGTGGCCCGGCACTTTATTTCCAGACACGGCTCGGCCGCTTCGGCAAGCCGTTCTTCATCTGGAAACTCCGCACGATGACGCACGATTGCGAAAAAACCTCCGGTGCTCGCTGGGCGATGCGTAACGACCCGCGAGTGACGCCGATCGGAAAGTTCTTGCGGATTACCCACTTCGACGAGCTTCCCCAACTTTGGAACGTGCTGAAGGGGGACATGAGCCTGGTCGGCCCAAGGCCCGAACGGCCGGAGTTCATTCCGATCCTCGAAGAATCGATGCCGCGTTATCGCGAGCGCATGAAGATTCGCCCCGGTGTGACCGGCCTGGCCCAGGTCTTTCTCCCGCCGGATACGGGCATTCCGAGCGTCCGCAAAAAGTTGCAGTACGATCTGTTCTACATCGCGAATACGAGTTTATTTCTCGATCTTCGGCTGATGATCGCCACCGTGTTGCAAGCGATCGGCCTGCCTAGTTTTCTCGTGCGGGGAGCCTTGTTCCTGCCGGCGGCAGCGAACATCGAGAAGCCGCTTGAAACGCCAAGAATCTCTCTCAACACACCTCAGGTGATCGACAAACGCTCGTTCGAATCGCAGCCCGAAGTGTCGGCGTGACTCAGCGACCCGACCTGCTAATTGTCACGCATCGTGTCCCCCATCCACCGGACAAGGGGGATCGCATACGCACGTTTCATCTGCTCAAATTTCTCGCCCAGCATGCCAAGATTCATCTGGCGGCGTTGGCCGACGAGCCCATTGCCGAGGCCACGCACCGGGAACTTGGGGCGCTTTGCGAACGCGTTACCTTCGCCCCCCTGGGATCGACGCGTTGGCTGCGCGGTCTCGGCTCCATGCTCAAGGGGGACAGCCTTTCCGAAGGCGTGTTCCGCACGCGGAGCTTGGTCCAAACGTTGAAAAAATGGGGGGATGAGACCAAATTTCACGCGGCCCTGGCGTCGTCATCGAGTGTAGCCCGATACTTATGGATCGGCAACTTGTCGAAGGTTCCCGCGGTAGTTGACCTCGTCGATGTCGATAGCCGTAAATGGTTTGATTACGCCGCGATGTCCGCCTTCCCCAAATCGTGGCTATATCGGCACGAGGGCAGACGGCTCCGCCGGACTGAACAGTCGATCGCGAGTTGGGCCGAGGGGGTGACACTCGTAAGCGAAGCCGAGGCCAATCTGTTTCGTGAGGCGGTCCCGCGTTCGCAACCGCGGGTGGCGACCAACGGCGTCGATCTCGAGTACTTCCAACCAGAGCCGGAACCGGCCGATGTCAACGGCTGTGTGTTCGTCGGCGCATTCGACTATCGGCCCAATGTCGATGCGGCCGTTTGGTTCGCGAATGAGATCTGGCCGAATGTTCGCAAACAGCATCCGAAGGCACGTTTTCGGATCGTGGGGCGACGGCCCGTCCGAGCCATTCGGAACTTATCATCCCGCGACGGCATCGAAGTGGTCGGCTCGGTCCCGGATATCAGGCCCTTCCTTCGTGAGGCCGCGGTCGTTGTCGCCCCGCTGCGAATCGCGCGCGGCTTGCAGAACAAAGTGCTAGAGGCATTGGCCATGGGAAAGGCCGTGGTCGCCTCTCCTCCGGCCATGGCGGGTTTTCGCAATGACGTCCCCGCAGCAAAGGCGGCCAATTCGCGTGAATGGCTCGATGCGATCGACAGCTTCCTGATCGATCGCGATCGGCGACGTCTCGCAGGTGAAAAAGGTCGCCGCTTCGCGGAACAACACCATCACTGGGAGCGCTGTCTGGAACCGTTTCGGGCCATGTTAGGATTGATTCCCGGCAAGGAAATCGGGCCGACTCGATCTGCAAACGCGGGAGTCTTTTCCTGATGGACGAACGCCCGATCCTTTCCACCCGGCAGTACGGTTGGCTGACTCTGGCATTCGTACTGTTCGTCTTCTACGGCAGCCTGGTCCCGTTGCATTTTCGGGCGTTGCCGTTGGAGAAAGCTTGCGACAAGTATGTTCATGTGATGTCCCAGCCGGTTCGCGTCTCGGAGCGATCGGATTGGCTCGCGAACATTTTACTCTTCGTTCCGCTCGGCTTTATCGCGATGGGCTGGCGCTGCGTCGATCGGCCGGACCAATTCCTTGGACCGATCCTCACGATTCTCCCAGCCTGCGGTCTTCTGAGCGGGCTGATCGAGTTCATTCAGATCTGGTTCCCGCCCCGGCATACGAATATCAACGATGTCGTCGCCGAGACGTTTGGCGGGACGATCGGCATCGGCATTTGGCTGGCAATCGGACAGAACGTCACGGACTATGTCCGGCAATTCTGGTCGCAACATGCCGTGCATAACTGGTCCGTCCGGCTCATTCCTGGCTATCTCATTCTGCTGGTGTTGATTCATGGAATGCCGTTCGACCTCACGATTAGTCCCAGTTCGTTGAAGCGGAAATACCTGGAGCACATGATTCTGCCGGTGCCGTTTACGGTGCCCGGCACTGAACCGCTCGATCTCGTCAAGAAGGGCCTGATCAACATCGCCTGGTTTCTGCCGGCCGGGGTCCTGCTGGCGAGCTTGCCTCCCTGGTTTGCCTACCGGACCCGCGGGGCGGGGCGGATCTGGCTGGTCGGACTGGCGTTGGCCGGCACGATTGAGATGATGCAACTATTCGTCCTGTCGCGCTACTTCGACACGACTGACATCATCACGGGCAGCTTGGCGGTATTGGCCGGTTGGCGAATCATGCGAGCCTGGCAGGAGCATCGCGAGACCAGCGTGAATGCGGTTCGCTTTCCGGCTGGCTTGCGAGCGGGCTTGCTGCTGTTCTGGGTGTTGGCTCTGGTCTTTATCCATTGGGAGCCGTTCGATTTTCAGTTCGGCAAGGAGTTCCTCGACCAGCGTTGGCATGATCTTTCGTTCGTGCCATTCGCGGATTACTACGCCGGCAACTACCTGTATTCCTTCAACGAAATCATCCAGAAGACTCTCTTGTTCGTACCGTTCGGCCTGTTCCTGGGTTCTGCTGGGGCAACGCGTGCCGACGCAAGGCTCGTAGTTTCCGCCGCCTTCGTGTTTGCTCTCGTTCTCGAAGTTGGACAGCTTTTTCTGCACCATCACAATCCCGGCATCAGCGATATGATTATCGAGCCGTTCGGTGCCTGGCTCGGCTGCCTCGCCGCAAGCCGACTTCGCGTGCTGAGTGATACCCAAGCCCTGGGGCGAGGCTTCCGAACCCCAGGGATAAGTCTCTAGCGAATCTTCGCCTCAGACCATCGAGGCTCCTGGTTCGTAGTGACCCGCTTTAGCGGGTCCGACCGCTCAGACCCGCTAAAGCGGGTCACTGCGAACGGGCGCTCAAAGCTTGACCCATCCGCTATGAGTTTTAAGGAACAAGTACCCTAGATCCCTGGGGTTCGCAAAGCCTCGCCCCAGGGCTTGTAATTTTCTAATATGCATTCCCCGCCATCCCTACCCATTGAAGTCGAATCTTCGCCAGTGAAGCCGCCCGTCGCTGAAGCAGCGATTGCGCCCGTGGAAGACGATTTCCCGATTACGGTCATCGAAGCCCGGCATGGATGGCAGATCATCGATGCCCGCGAACTTTGGCGATTTCGCGAGGTGCTCTATTACCTCGCCTGGCGCGACATCAAAGTCCGCTACAAGCAGAGCATCCTCGGCGTGACCTGGGCTCTGCTGCAACCGCTGGCGGCGATGCTGGTGTTCGCTCTGTTCCTCGGTCGCTTGGGCGGGCTCGGCGGCAATAACGTCGAGCACTACGCCTTGTTCGTCTTTGCCGGCATCCTTCCGTGGACATTCTTCGGCAACGCTATCAGCACGGCGGGGAACAGCGTGGTCGCCAATGAACGGCTAGTCACCAAGGTCTGGTTCCCTCGTCTGATCGTCCCGTTGAGTTCCATCGCCGCGGCGGTTTTTGATTTTCTCATCGCCCTGGGATTGCTCGGGATTCTGATGGCCGCGTACGGCGTGGCACCATCCTGGCAGATCCTCTTCGCTCCCGTAATTTTCATGATGCTGATCCTGGCGGCCGTCGGCGTGGGAACCTTGCTGGCGGCCTTGATCGTCGCCCATCGCGATTTTCGCTACGTGTTGACTTTCGGCGTGCAACTCTGGATGTTCGCCACTCCCTGTATCTATCTACCGCCGCAAACTTTTGGCCCGCTCGCCCAAACCTGGTTACCGTTCAATCCCGTGTACGGTTTGATTTTGAATTTCCGTCAAGCGGTCCTTGGTGGACCGTTCGATTGGTACGCCCTGGGCGTTTCCTCGATTGTTAGCCTCGCGCTCGTCGTGTTCGGCGCGGGTTACTTCCGCCGCGTCGAGCGGCATTTTGCGGACATTATCTAACCTCATGCGACCAGCCGTCCGAGTCGAAAAACTCTCGAAGCACTATCGCCTGGAGAATGGGCCGAGCTACCCGCTCAATCTCCAAGAGAGCATGGCCCACGGTATGCGCTCGTTCTGGCGCAAGGTCCGGGGACGCGCGGGCGAGCACATGCGTGACTTCTGGGCCCTGCGGGATGTTTCCTTTGAAGTAAAGCCCGGCGAAGTCGTCGGCATTCTGGGGCGCAACGGTGCGGGGAAGTCGACCCTTCTCAAAATTCTCAGCCGGATCACCGAACCGAGCTCGGGACGGGCGGAACTTCGCGGCCGGCTTGGCAGCCTTCTCGAAGTAGGGACGGGTTTCCACCCGGAATTGACCGGCCGAGAGAACATTTTCCTGAATGGCAGCCTGCTCGGCATGAGCCGCGCCGATATCCGCGCCCAGTATGACGACATCGTCAGCTTCGCGGACATCCCGGGCTTTCTCGACACGCCGGTCAAACGCTATTCGAGCGGCATGTACGTCCGGCTGGCATTTGCCATCGCGGTGCATTTGCATCCGGACATTCTGGTGCTGGATGAAGTTCTCGCCGTCGGCGACGCGGGGTTTCAGCGGAAATGCCTGAGCAAGATGCGCGACGTCTCGCACGACGGCCGCACAGTACTCTTCGTCAGCCACGACATGGCAGCCGTGCGACGGCTTTGCGACCGAGCCATTCTGATCTCCAAGGGTCGAATCACGGCCGAGGGACCGGCCAACGATGTCGTCACCGAATATCTGGCAACCGATTGCGACCTACTGCTACCGAATAAGGCCATCGATCTGACTGATTCGAAACGCCGTGGTTCGGGGATGGTCAAGTTCAGCAAGGTCGAAATTCACGGCGCGGAAAATGGGTCAAACGTAGTCGCGAACGGCCCAATGAACGTGCGAATGACATTGCTGGCCGAAGATTTTCGCGAGGCCGACAGTCTTTCCGTGGTCCTTTTCGACCGCTCGGGCGTAAAGATTCTGAATGCCGACACCATGACGCTCGATCGACCCATTCGCTTCTCGGAAGGCGAACACCGAGTTTCGATGCGGATCCATCGCGTGCCATTGAACCCAGGTGTCTACACGCTTGGCCTCTGGCTCGCGAAGCGGCCGGCGGCCGTCTTCGACTGGATCGAGGCCGCCGGCGAGATTGAAATCCACGAACCGCCGGGTCAAACACGGATACGACCGAACGAGGACGGCGTTGTCTGGACCGAATTCGATTTGCTGGAGGCACCCGGATGAACGATTCACCGGCCTTCAGCGTGATTATTCCGACGTTCAATCGATCCGAATTTGTGCGAAATTGTTTGCTTGCTTTAGGTGAGAGCGGCGTTCACAATCTGGAAGTGATCGTCGTGGATGATGGTTCGACCGACGACACGGAGCAAGTCGTCCACGCCACGGATCCGCAAGCGATCTATATTCGACAGGAAAATCAGGGGCCTGCCGCGGCACGGAACCGGGGTTTCGAACGAAGCCGCGGCCGGTACGTCGGCTTCCTCGATTGCGACGACGAATGGCTGCCCGGTGCCCCGGCCGAGGCGGTGGCCTGGCTCGATCGGCATCCCGATGTGGATGTCCTCTTCGCCGAGGCCTTAATGGGCAACCGTGATGATGGCTTTCAATCGTGGATCGAATCGGCAGGGCAAAGTGCGTTTTTTGAGTTGCCGCATGAAAAAAAGGAAGATGGATACCGAGTTCTCGCCCGCGAGCCGCTTTTTCAACGTATGCTTGTACGCAACAGCGTGTTCCTCGGCTCCACACTCGTCCGCCGAACAGCCTTTGAGCGCTCGGGGATGTTTGATCCTACCCTGTGCGGGGCTGCGGATTGGAACCTATGGCTAAGGATGGCGGCGACGATGACGTTCGCCTTTCGCGCTGAACCACTTGCGATTTACACCAAACATCCCGACGGGATGTCGAACGATACTGACGGAATGAACCGGGAGTTTTGCATGGCCTTGCGCCGTTTACGCGAACAGGTTTCACTTTCCTCTGGAAACGAGTCGTTGCTCGATCAACAGCTTCGGCACCATTTGTTCAATTACGCCTATCGGGCTTACGATCGCGGCGAATATCCAGAAGCTCGCCGACGTTTTCTCCACCTGATGAAGGAAACGGGCTGGGAATTCCGCAGTTGCATGTATGTCCTCCTCTGTTCGCTGCCCGGCGGCATGCCGGGGGCGCTCCGCAATGCCAAACACAAGTTCGCGGGCCAGACGCCTCGACCAGTGCTCGAAACCGTGCCGCGTTCGAAAGCCGTGCTGAATGGTTCGCGGTAGTTGCCAAGCATGCGCATCGCGATCATCGTTCTGAATTTCAACGGCTGGGACGACACCCGGCTTTGCCTTCGATCACTCGCCGATCTGAACACGCCGGCCACAATTGTGCTCGTCGATAACGCTTCGACCGACGATCGGCTCGCGGAGTTTCGCCAGGAATTCCCAAGAATTCACACGCTCCGCAATGCGGTCAACGGCGGTTGGGCGGGCGGTAACAACACGGGCATCCGTTACGCCCTCGACCGCGGTGCCGACTGGCTATTGCTGCTGAATAACGACACGACGGTCGCACCTCAGTTAATTGACTCTCTTCTCGCGGCAGCGAGGGCCCACCCGACGTTCGGCATCCTCGGCCCGGTGATCGCGTTCATGGATGAGCCGGATACGGTCATGACTGATGGCTGTAATTTCAACCACCCCGCACGGGAAGGCTTCTTTCAGCGTCAGCCCGTTGAACTAACTGAACCGCCGGCACTCGCGGAAGTGGAGATCGTCAACGGCTGTGCCATGATGCTTTCGGCGAACGTTCCGCGAACGATCGGCCTGATCGACGAACGCTTCTTCCTCATCCATGAAGAGAGCGATTATTGTCTACGGGCCCGCGCCGCCGGTTTCAGGTGCGGCGTGGTGGGATCGACGCTGGTCTGGCATAAGGGTTCCAGCAGTTTCAAGCGCAGTGGCCGCAAGATGCAACGGTATTACGACGCACGCAATCTGTTTCTCCTACTCGACAAACATGTGGACGATCATCCACCCGGCCGAAACTGGCTGAGTTCGATGACGACCTACTTGCGATACGTCTACCACCGCTATTGCCTCGAACGCGAGAACGGCAGCCAGGAATCGGCCGACGCTGTGGTAAACGGGTTGTGTGATGCCCTCGCGGGAAATTTTGGGGCGATGAGTGAGCGGACCCGCTGGGGCTCGCAGTTAGTTCGAAAGCTCTTCGAGACAGCCAGGCGGCTGCGCACCTCTGGCGAGCCGGCTCCCGTAAGGGGCCGGAGTGAGTGAAAACAAAGCACACTTCGGCCCCTCACTGGAACCGGCTCGCCAAACTCGAAAAAACAAATGCGTCTCCTCTTCATCAAAGACAGCCTCTCCTGGCCGCGTTCGAGCGGGCACGACGTGCATGGGTATCATCTCATGCGCGAACTGTCCGTGTTGGGGCACGAAATCTCCCTCGCGACCGTGAGCGATCCCGACCCTCGCGCGATTGAAGGTGCCGGCCTCGCCTCGCGACATCTACTGGACGACGATTTCCGTGGCGGCGTTTCGTTGAATCTGTCGAAGATGCAAGAACGTTTCCGCAATTACTGGGGAGTTCCCGAAGGCCGAATCTGGCACATCGGACACTTGGCCAGTGAACTTGAGGCCGACGCGGTGGTGGTGGTGGGTCTCAACGTCCTCCCGTATCTCGGTGCGGTGACGAATGCTCAGCGGATCTGGTACGCGGGAGACGAGTGGGCCTGGCACCATCTATCGCAACTCCGTCTTTTCCGTCGTTCAACTTGGGGTGAATTGAAACAGGCAACGGTGAAAGGCCTCTACGAACGCGCCTATCGCTCGCTTGTGGATCGCGTCTGGATGGTCAGCGAAACTGATCGGCGGGCGCTACGCTGGGTGACGGGTTGCCCCAACGTTGATGTGCTCACCAACGGTGTCGATGCCGATCATTTCGCACCCGGAAATGAACCGCTCGAACCACGTACGTGCGTCTTCTGGGGCCGGCTCGATTTCGGGCCGAATATCCAGGCCCTCGAATGGTTCACCCACAACGTTTGGCCGCGTGTGCGCTCGCTTCAGCCGGATGCTCGCTTCACGATCCTCGGCTTCCAACCGAGCGATGCGGTTCGTTCACTGATTCGTGAAGACCAAGGTATCCGCTTGCTTCCCGATTTGCCCGACATCCGCTCCGAGATTCGCCGCCATTCGGTGGTGGTGCTCCCGTTCGTCAGCGGCGGCGGCATCAAGAACAAGCTGCTCGAAGCGGCGGCCCTGGGCAAGGCGATTGTCGCCACGCCGCGAACCGTGAAGGGGCTTTCCCACGGTTCGTCGCTAATCACGGCCAACAGTTCGCGATCCTTCGCGCGTGAACTGGTCGCCCTTTGGAATTCACTGGAACGGATCGCGGAACTCGGGCAAGCGGCTCGGACCTGGGTTGTTGAAAAACACACCTGGGCAGCGGCCGCGAAACATGCGGAAGCCGGCCTGCTCCAAACGCGGACCGAGGTGGTCCCCGCGTGAATAAGCTCGTCATCATGATCGTGCTCACGGCCATTGGCGTGGGAGGATCGATCGCGATTTCGCCGTTTTACGGCGTGGCAATCTACTATCTCTTCGCCGTACTACGGCCCCAGTTCCTTTGGGAATGGGCCCTGCCTGAGATTCCGTGGTCGTTCTATGTGGCCCTGTCGGCGATGTTCGGCACCTTCATCTGGCGCATGGGGGTGATGCTCGCACCGAAACGGCACCTTAGTTTTGATCCGCCGGCTTTCAATGTCGCCCATTGGGCCATGCTATTTTTCGCCTTCTGGATCACGGTCACGTACCTGACTGCCTTCAGCGTCGAGCGAGCGACTCCGTTTTACGATGAATATCTGAAAATCTTCATCATGTTCTTTATCGCGGCACTGGTCGTCATGACCATCCGCGAAGTTTGGACTCTCTATCTCATCATCACGATCGCGCTGGCCTACATCGCCTGGGAGATCAACAGCATCTTCTTCTTCCAGGGCGGCTACATGTTCGTCTACAAGCGGGGTTACGCGGGACTCGACAATAACGGTGCCGCCCTGATGCTCGCGATGGGCGTTCCCATGTGCCTCTACGCTTGGGACGGCATTCGCCATCAATCGCGGTGGTTGTTCCTCGCGGCAATCCCCTTGCTTTTGCACGCGGTGTTGACGTCGTACTCGCGCGGGGCGATGCTCGCCTTGATCTTGTCGTTGCCGCTCTATTTGATTCGGTGCAAGAACAAGAAACAACTTCTTGCGATCCTCGGAATCATCGCGCTCATGATCCCCTTCCTGGCGGGAAAAGAGATTCAGGAACGCTTCTTTTCGATCGACAAACACGATCAGGATGAAAGCGCGAAAAGCCGTTTGACGACCTGGTCGATCGCCTGGCAAATGGCCTGCGAACGGCCAATTTTCGGCTTCGGTGTGCGGAACTCGAACATGTTCACCCAGGCCTACGGGGCGGATATGGCGGGGCGGACGATCCACTCGCAATACCTGCAAATCGCCGCCGATAGCGGGCTCGTGGGGTTGGCCGCTTACCTGTTCGTCATCGGTTCCTTCATGTACTGCCTGCGGCGAATCCGTTCCCAAATGAAGGGTCATCGCGGCTTGACGGCATTTGTGCTGGCATTTTTCGCCTTCCTTTTTCTGCGACGGTACACGCGCCCGCCGGCGGAAGGTCGCGACGACGAGGAAATGCAACGCGTGTACACCATCGCCAACGGTCTCGAAGGGGCCCTCATTGTGTTCTGCTTCGGCGGCATCTTTTTGTCGCTCGAAAACTTCGAACTTCCCTATTTGCTCTTCCTGATGGGTGCCCAACTCTGGGCGATCGTGCGAATGGCCGAAGCCGTCCCGGCCTCGGCAACGCTGCCCTATTACGCGATGGCCCCGAGAAAGGTTCTAGCGTGATCCGGGTCGGTTTCGTCTTACACGCGATGCAGGTGGCAGGGGCAGAGGTTCTCGTGGCCGAAACCGTGCGCCGGTTGCGCGGGAGGATCGACCCGACGATTTATTGCCTCGATTCCGTCGGGCCGCTTGGCGAGAAGTTGATCGCGGAAGGTGTGCCGGTCATCAGTCTCGGTCGGCAACCCGGGCGCGACTATGGCATCGCCTGGAGGCTAGCTCGGAGCATTCGTGAACGAAGGATTCAGGTCGTTCACGCCCACCAGTATTCGCCGTTTTTCTACGCGGCCCTGGCGAAGATCGCGGCACGCGGCCGCTTTCGGCTGATCCTCACCGAACATGGCCGGCATTTTCCCGACGTCGTTTCGCCGCTTCGGCGCGGCGTGAACCGCATCGTCCTGGCTCGCCTCGCTGATGCCGTCAACGCCTGTTGCGAATTCAGCGCCAAGGCACTGAGCCGGATCGACGGCTTCGCGGGCCGGCGGATCGAAGTGATCGAGAACGGCATCGATCTCGACCGCTACCAGAATACGTTGGAGAAGCACGAACTTCGTCGAAAATTGGGGCTCGAAACCAATCGAAAGTACGTGGCGATGATCGCCCGCTTCCATCCCGTGAAGGATCACGGCATGCTGCTGCGGGCCATTGCTCGGGTGGCTGCCGTGAGATCGGATGTTGATCTGCTTCTGGTCGGCGACGGCCCACTGCGCGGCGATCTCGAAAGGCAAACACGGGAGTTGGGTCTAAGCGACCGCGTTCGTTTTCTCGGCATTCGCCACGACGTGCCGGAGATCCTGCAAGCCATCGATCTCTTCGCTCTGACTTCCGTGAGCGAGGCCGCGTCGCTGACGCTGCTCGAAGCGATGGCGGCGGCGATGCCCGTGGTTGTCACGGCCGTGGGAGGAAATCCCGAGATTGTCCGCGAAGGCATCGACGGATTACTGGTCAAACGCGGTGATGATGCTACTGCCGCGAATGCGATGCTTAGCTTACTCGAAGATCCAATTCTCGCCCAACGCATGGGCGAATCCGGCCAGGCCCGCGTCGAGGATCTATATCGGCTCGATCAGACGGTCGAACGCTATTTCGATCTCTATCGCAGCTTGGCCCGTAACCGCCGCCGGGCGTTCGCGAGTGCCAGGGCATGAAGCCGCGCGAGTTGCTTAAGGCCGGTGCCCGCGGTGTCGCCAATCTGTTGATTGCTCCGATTCTGGTGGTGCATTGGCTAAAGGTGCCAATTCTTGGCAAAGATCGGGCTCTGGAAGGTTCGACGGAGTTTCTCTCGATGCTCCCCGGGGTGTTGGGCCAATACCTACGGCGGGCGTTTCTGGGTTGGACCATCGAGTATTGCGATCCGTTGGTCGTGATCGGTTTCGGAACAATCCTTTCCAAGGCCGGGGCTCGAATTGAAGCCAACGTCTATATCGGCGACCATTGCCATCTCGGCCTGGTCCACGTCGAGCGCGACGTGCTGATTGCCTCGGGCGTGCATGTGACTAGCGGAGCCCGCATGCACGGCATCGACGACCTGACTATCCCGATCAATGAACAGACGGGCGTGAACACGAAGGTGACGATCGGCCAAGGTGCCTGGATCGGCAGCCTGGCCGTGGTGATGGCCGACGTGGGCCGCGACGCGGTCGTCGGGGCCGGGGCGGTGGTGACGAAGCCGGTGCCGGAGCGGGCCGTGGCGGTGGGGGTACCGGCGAGAGTGGTTCGGGTTCGTGGCGAAGACAAGCTACCAGGTTAGTACCTACTTCAGAGGCTTGGATACAAGATGTTCGGATGGTTCAAGAAGAAGCCCGCGGAGCCCGAACCGCTTTCCGGCGATCCGCCAATTTCGCACGACGATCTCAGGGCATTGTTCGAATATCTTGACCGTCCGAATCCGTCGCCTTGCGATCACACGCACAAAGAATGTGTAGAGTTCCTTCGCGGCCGCCAACTTCCGGTTGGAAAGACCTTGGGCTGGTTGAAGGCGAACGGCGGTCACTGTGACTGTGAAGTGATCTTCAACGTAACCGATGAGTGGGGCGAAAAGGTTGGTTGGAATCCAAAAACCGAGGAGTGAGACCGCCTTTTGCTCTTGGCTCACCAATCGATCAAATTATCCACCGCAGAACGATCACAACCAATGCCATGAAACCGACCACGCCCCCCGCCAACACTCCTTGCTTGAATCGCCCCATTGCCACGGCCTTTTGCGGCACGAAGCGTTCCGGTTCGCCGAAGTCGCTGATCGCCACCGCGGGCGGCGGTGCTTTCTCTTCCGGATGCTCAACATGCCAGGCGTGGCTGAAACCATTGGAGAGCATCAACACCACCGGCCGGCAAAGCGTTCGCGTCGGCATGGTGAGTAACTTTTCCACCGAATATCGGAAGAAGAACTCGGCCCGTTCGCGGAATCGTTCTCGCTCCGTGCCTTCACTGTGCATCGCCGCGTACTGGAAGACTTCGCACTTGCGCATGTCCTGGGCGGCCCAGGTTTCCGTGGGATATTCGAGAAGCTCCGGCTTGTCGAGATACGGATACTCGTGCTCGGCCATCCAGCGGGCGTAGTGAAGCAGCGAGGCACGGGCGTAGGCGTAATTCACATCGAGTTCGCCGAGTTCGCACTTGTGATCGAGGTACTTTCCCAGGGATTGCAGGAACATCGTGTAGAACCAGCGGTTCTCGGCATCCAGAAGATTGCGGCCCGCGACATTGTCCGAGGGATGAATGCAACGGCGAATCAGTTGCTCGGCCTTGTCGAGAAACTTGCGTTCTCCGGTCAAGCGATGGCCATCGACAAGAACCGAGATCGAATTGGCGGAACCGCGACCGGGGCCATGATAGTCAGGCGTTCGGCTATGGCTGGCCAGGCCGGTGGGGCCGCGCGAGAGCCAGCGGAAGATCGTTTTGGAGCCGTCGTCCATGTCGATGACCCACTGGGCTAGACCGCGGGCGGCCTCTTTGCTCGCTTCGTCGCCGGTTAGGAAATAGTGGAGCATCAGGCCGGCCGCGTAGTTTTGTTCGTTGGCGGGCCCGCCGCCGGGCACGGGTCGATTGTGCGGCGGCACGCGGCCGTTCTTCGGATACGAGCGATGCGTGCCGGTGTCGGCATCCACGTAGTGATAGGTGTGCCAGAACAGGCCGTGGTTGTAGGCCGCCTTGTCGTGATCGGTGTGGTAGAGATCAATGTCGATGACATGGGCCGCGAGCTCTGCCATCTGCGTAAACCAGCGGACGTCGCCCGACCGCAAAAACTGCACGCCGAAGCCCGCGACTGCGTCGTACTGATTGTTGTAATGCGACACGAGCGGCGTCGAGCCCTTGTGGAAGACGGCCTCGTGATCGCCGTAAATTTCGCCGAAGTGCCGCCAGCCAAATTCGTCGATCACTTCGCGTTTCGCCGTGAAAGTGTTGGCCCCTTCGATGGCCGCATCGACGAGTTGCTGATAGGCATCGTGAGATCGGGGCGTCAAAGAGGGAATCGCACCCGTGGATGCGACCCAAGCGGGATCGACGATCGGAATCAACGGATCGCGCGTCCAGGCGAGCGGTTCCTCGGTCACGTGATCGTGGCCGAATGACGCGTAAAAGATATGCGTCTTCTGCTCGCCGCCCTGTAGTTCGTGAAGGTCAGCATACTGGCGAGGGAAAAGCGAGAGTGTCAGGGAATCGCTCGCGGCCTCGAACGCTTTTGGAAAGTTCTGCCAGAAATTCGGCATCGCAAGCGCCAGATGCTTGTCGCCTTGATCAAGCATCACGATCGGTGTCGCCCGTAGACCAGTTTGCTGAGTCTCACCGGCCTTCAAGCGATATCCCTGAAACGTGTTCGGCACGACGCGATTTCGGTTCAGATGATTGCTGCTTCGCCAGTTCGCTCCCCCGCTCGAATCTTGATAGATCTCGAATGGTAGCTCGGCGGGTTGAAGCGGAGTGGCGGGATCGACGGATTGATTTACGACCCCGTTCGATTGCGAATTGCCCTCCCAGCCAATGCGGACCGACAGTTCCTTCAGGAAACCATCGTGATGCCCGCCGAGGTCCCATAAACCGCCGGGATGTTCCGCCTTGGATGGATTGTGAATGGTGAAGTGGCAGCGAATGGTGGGCGAGCCGACAAACCAGTGGATCGTCGCCGCGAACGGCAGGAACGGAACCTGATCGTTCGATTGAAATCGACCGGTGATGCGAACACTGGCACGCACTTGGCCCGATTCCAGGACGGTTGACGACAAGACTTCGGGGAAGTGCCGGGTTCCGTTGGCATCGGGGTTGGCAAGTTTTAGCGAATAGCGAGTGGCCGACGCCTGCCAGTCGCAGAGTACCCAACGAGCGGAGCCATCGGACCATTGATCGAGCACACGGGCTTGCAACAGGATCCGATGACCAGCGTCATCGAAAAGTCCCAGTAGATTGACATCGCGCAGCATCCCTTTCGGAAACGGTACGCCGCAGGTGATCGGCTCGTTGGTCCGTTTCAGGGTCGTGTTCGAATGAAGGTCGATGCGTATTTCGTGCATGGCGTGCATTTTCTGAGGCCGAGGGCGCTTTGAGCAACGTGAGCGATCTCTGTTCTATGAAACGGACGCCCCTACTGGTCTTCGCGGACGACTGGGGCCGGCATCCGTCGAGTTGCCAGCACCTGGTGAAACAGATGCTCGATGCGCATCCAACCACCTGGGTGAACACCATTGGCACGCGGACGCCGAAGTTCGATCTGGCCACCGTGCGCCGTGGTCTGGGCAAAGTTCGCGGTTGGCTACCCTGGACCGCGCGAGCCGCGGGAGCATCGCAAAATCTGCCACGGGATTTGACGGTTCTGAATCCGCGGATGTGGCCCTGGTTCACCCGCAAGATCGACCGCTGGCTGAATCGGAAGTTGTTGCTGAAGCAGTTGCGGCCGGTCGTCGAAGCGATGGCGGAGCCGCCAGTCGCGGTGACGACGTTGCCGATCGTCGCCGACTTGATGCCGCACTTGCCGGTGAATTCGTGGGCCTACTATTGCGTCGATGATTTCTCGAAATGGCCCGGCCTCGATCGCAAAACGATGGCCCGCCTCGAACGACTCGTGGTCGATCGGGCCGACACGATCGTCGCCGCTAGCGAACATCTTCAGGAACGCTTGCGGAGGATGGGACGCGACGCGGAACTGTTGACGCACGGCGTCGATGTGAACACCTGGCAAATAACGTCGCAAGAACACACGATCGTCTCCGAACTGCCGAAACCGCTGGTTGTGTTCTGGGGCGTGATCGATCGCCGACTCGATGTCGCATGTATTCGCCAACTGGCTGCGACGATGACCGAAGGGACCGTCCTGCTCGTCGGCCCACAACAGGATGCTGACCCAGAATTAGACAAACTAACCCGTGTCGTGCGTCCCGGTCCTGTTCCATTTGAACAGTTGCCGGCCATCGCGCATGAAGCGTCTGTGCTGATTATGCCCTACGCCAATCTCCCGGTGACGCGGGCGATGCAGCCGTTGAAGCTGAAAGAGTATCTGGCGACG
>JAIOQJ010000601.1 GCA_021413475.1 Planctomycetota bacterium
TTCAAGAAGCCGTTGATCGGCTCATTGAAGAAGCTTCACGCCACGACGGAAGCTTCTTCGCATTGGGGCGCACTTGGTGGAAAAGTTCGACGATCACACGGGCGGCTAAATACCGCGTGGCTCTGACCGCAAGCGATATCGGCCAACTGCTTCGCGACTTGCGAACGCTGAAAATCGAAGACCCCGCACCCGACACGCTCGGTCGAATCGCCTTCGTCTATCCCGGTTCCGGGAATCACTTCCCCGACATGGGCCGCGAACTCGGTCTGCTTTTCCCGCAAATTCTTGATTGCCAGCAAGACGAGAACGAACGCCTACGCAGCCAGTACGCGCCCGAGGCCTTCTGGAATGGCCAACCGGCAGAAGAGCCGCATCCGCGAACGATTTTGTTCGCTCAGGTTTCGGTCGGTACGCTGATCACCGACTTGATCCGTTCCTTCGGTATCGAACCTCAGGCGGTCATCGGTTATAGCTTGGGCGAGTCGGCGAGTCTATTTGGCATGCGGGTCTGGCGCGATCGCGATTTGATGCTGCAACGGCTTCAGGAATCAACGCTCTTTGCGACCGATCTCGCGCCGCCTTACAACTCGGCACGCGAACAGTGGGGCTGGTCCGCCGATCGCTCAATCGATTGGGTCACCGGCGTACTGGCGGCTCCCGCATCGGTGGCTACGGATGCGATCGGGCCCGGCCTCAAGGCGTATCTGCTGATCGTGAACTCCGCCGACGAGTGCGTGATTGGCGGACAACGCGAGGATGTCGAAGCGGTCGTCGCCCAGATTGGCCGACCGTTCTTCGAAGTTCGCGGCGTCACGACCGCTCATTGTGAAGCCGCATGGCCGATTCACGCAGCCTACAAAGCCTTACATCATCTGCCCGTGACGCCATTGCCGGGGGTGACATTTTACAGCGGATCGTGGGGCAGGCCCTACGACGTGACCTCGGACTCCGCCGCCGATGCGATCCTCGACGCGGTCCTGCACCCAATCGATTTTCCCCGGGTCGTCGAGGCCGCGTATAAGGATGGCGTTCGCACCTTTATCGAGATTGGGCCCGGGGCCTCGTGTTGCCGGATGATCGACGCAATCCTCGGCGAACGGCCGCATCAGGCTATCCCCGTTCACGTACGTCATCAGAATCCGCTCGGCACGTTGCTGACGATGCTTGCTGAAATGCATCGACTTGGGGTGCCAATTGATCTCGGGCCTCTTTACGAACGGAGCGAACCCGTTGAAACAAAATCCAGCGGTCCCTGCATCAAGATCCCCGTCCGCCCGCATCCGCCGCGGCTTCTCGAAATACCTGTCCCGGTCGATCCCCCGATGATTCAATCTGTGACCAATTTCGATGTCTCCTTCGTCGAAGTCGCGAATTCTTACGCTCACGTGGCCGAAGCGCACGAGACGTTTCTTCGCTTGAGCACGAACACTCAAGCGCGTTTCGCCGAGACCATCGCTCTGCAAACGGAACTTTTGCATCAGTGGACACACGACGGCACGGGCGAAATTCTGGTTCCTTCCGCACCCGTCGAGCTCGCCGATGAAAATCCGCCGCGCTCGCTGACCCGCGAACAATGCCAGGAATTCGCGGCCGGTTCGATCGGCCGGGCCCTGGGCCCCCTCTTCGCCGAGGCCGACACGTTTCCGACGCGGGTGCGTTTGCCCGACGGCCCGTTGATGCTCGTCGATCGGATTTTAGAAATCGATGGCGAGCCGAGGTCGATGACGTCGGGCCGCGTAGTCACCGATCATTTCGTTGATGCCTCGCGCTGGTATCTCGATTCGGGCCGGATCCCGACCTGCGTGGCCGTCGAGGCCGGGCAAGCGGATCTGTTCCTTTCAGGTTATCTGGGGATCGATTTCGAGACACGCGGCCTCGCGGTGTATCGACTGCTCGATGCGGTCATCACCTTCCACGGACCCTTGCCAAGTGTCGGCGATTTGATCCGCTATGACATTCGCATCGATCATTTCTTCCGTCAGGGCGAGACGCATCTATTCCGTTTCCGCTTCGATAGCACGGTCGATGGCAAGCCGCTTCTGACGATGACCGAAGGCTGTGCCGGCTTCTTCACGGCCGAGGACTTGGCGGGCGGCAAGGGAATTGTAAAGACCGAACTCGACCGCCGGCCGATGCCCGGGAAACGACCCGCTGACTGGCGACCGCTGGTCGCGATGACTCGCGAAGCGTTCTCGGCAGAGCAAGTGGACGCCTTGCGCGAAGGGAAGCCGGAGTTCGCGTTTGGCAACACGTTTGCCGGCTTGCGTTCGCCGATGCGATTACCAGGCGGCATGCTGCGTCTAGTTGATCGCGTCACGCTGCTCGATCCCGACGGCGGCCGTTATGGGATGGGCTTGATCCGCGCCGAGGCCGATATTCACCCTGACGATTGGTTCCTTACCTGCCACTTCATCGACGACCAGGTCATGCCCGGCACGCTCATGTACGAGTGCTGCTTGCACACGCTCCGCATTTATCTAATGCGGATGGGTTGGATCGGCGAGGAGGGCGAAGTCGCTTGCGAGCCGCTGCCGGGCGTGGCAAGCCGATTGAAGTGTCGAGGTCAAGTGATCGCCTCGACGAAGACGGTGACGTATGAGGTGACATTGAAAGAAATCGGCTACGGCCCTGAACCGTTCGCCATCGCGGATGCACTCATGTATGCCGACGGTCGGCCGATTGTCGAGATGACGAATATGTCGCTGCGACTGGCGGGCCTGACACGCGTAAAACTCGAAGAAATCTGGGCTTCTCCGAGGGTCAGCGGGCCGCTCTTCGATCGCGATCGCATCCTCGCTTTCGCCATCGGCAAACCGTCCGAGGCCTTCGGCGAACCGTATAAAGTGTTCGATTTCGAACGCGTCATCGCTCGCCTTCCCGGGCCGCCGTACCAGTTTCTCGATCGGGTCACCAAGATCGCGGCCGAACCGTGGAAGATGGTCGCAGGTGGCGAAGTTACGGCGGAATATGACGTTCCGCCGGACGAATGGTATTTCGCGGCCCAGCGCTCGCCAAGCATGCCGTTCTGCGTGCTTCTCGAAATTGCCTTGCAACCATGCGGTTGGCTGGCCGGTTATATTGGCTCGGCATTGACAAGTCCGACCGACCTGTCGTTCCGCAACCTCGGCGGCAACGGCGTGCAGCATTTGGCAGTCGGCCCAGACGCGGGAACGCTCTCGATCACGGTGAAAATCACGCGGGTTTCGCACTCGGGCGGGATGATTATCCAGCATTACGATTTCGCGGTTCGCAACCGGGGCCGCGACGTTTACACGGGAGACACCTACTTTGGCTTCTTCGCGAAAGAGGCTCTCGCCAATCAAGTGGGGATGAAAGAATTCCCCCTGATGCAACCCACGGAGGCGGAAAAAAGTCAAGCCTGGAAGGGGCCGTATCCCCGCGAATCTCCTTTTCCGGACTCGATGTTGCGAATGGTCGATACTATAACTTGGTATAATGCGAACGGCGGACCAAAGGGACTTGGTGCCATCGAAGGTAGAATCGCGGTCGATCCCGGTGCGTGGTTCTTCAAGGCCCACTTCCACCAGGACCCCGTTTGGCCCGGCTCGCTCGGCCTGGAGTCGTTCGTTCAGTTGGTGCGTTACCTTGCCGCAGATCGCTGGAAAGTTCCGGTTGACCGCGTGATTTGTCCCGCCCTTGGCCATACGCATCGCTGGGTTTATCGCGGGCAAGTGATCCCGCGTGACCGCGAAGTGACTGTGCAGGCGGTCGTTGTTGACGAGGCCGAGGGACGGCTGACAGTGGAAGGGTTGTTGTCGGTGGATGGCCGAATCATCTACCGAATGACGGATTTTGTGGTGGAGACGTGAAGGTTCAAAATAGCACTATCACGAAAACACGAAAGAGTGAAAAGTCGAAAAAGGACAGAATGAAAACTGGGCTCGTCAAACGCTTTGTTTCCGTTTTTTTCGTGCTTTCATTCTTTCGTATTTTCGTGATAGGTATTTCTTGATCAGTCCGAGTTTTGGAAGTCGAAATCGAATATGAATTATTCTCGTGTCTATCTCGAATCGATTGGGTACGAACTGGCCCCTGTGGTCATTTCCACCTCCGAGCTCGAAGAACGCCTTGCTCCCCTGTACGAGACTCTGAAGATGTCTCCGGGCCAGCTTGAGTCGTTGACCGGTATTTCGGAACGGCGCTGGTGGGGCGAAGACTATCCGCTCTCGAAGGGCGCGTCGATCGCGGCCCGCAACGCCCTGGCTCGATCCAACATCTCGCCGAAGGACATCGACGTCCTTATCTACGCCGGCGTTTGCCGCGAGCAATTTGAACCGGCGACGGCCTGCCGGGTCGCTTCCGAACTGGGCATCAACTCCGATGCCAGTGTCTACGACATCAGCAACGCATGCCTGGGCGTGCTCAACGGCATCGTTGAAGTGGCCAATCGCATCGAACTCGGCCAATGTAAAGCCGGCCTCGTCGTCTCCTGCGAAACCGCGCGGGAAATCAACGAAGTGATGATCGACCAGATGGTCCGCGAGAAGTCAATCGACACTTTTCGCAACGCCGTGGCGACGTTGACAGGCGGCTCCGGCGCGGTGGCCGTGCTGGTCGTCAGTGAAGAACTTTCGAGTAGCCATCGCCGTAAGTTGCTGGGTGGCGCGAACAAGAATGCCGCCCAGCATCATGGCCTGTGCCGTTGGGGTTGGGAATCGTTCCTGCCTACCGTCGTCGAACGCATTCTGAATGCCCCCGGCGGAGCGCTGGTGAAAAAAGCGTACGATCTGGGCGTCAAACATTGCGTGACGCCGTTCATGGCGACGGATGCCGGCTCGGTCCTGAAATATGGCGTCGATCTCGGCCTGCGAACGTGGAAGACGTTCCTGACCCGCGTCGACTGGGCGGTCGATTCGATCGACAAAGTGATTTGCCACCAAGTCGGGGCTGGCCATAGAGATGCCATTCTGCGGACCTTGGGAATCCCCGCCGAGAAGGAATTTTCGACCTTCGAGTACCTCGGCAACATCGGCACGGTCTCGTTGCCCTTAACGGCCGCCCTCGCGGAAGAACGCGAATTTCTCAAGCCGGGCGACCGTGTCGGTTTCCTCGGCATCGGCAGCGGTCTCAATTGCCTCATGCTGGGCCTGCAGTGGTGAGCGATCTCTACCCTTTTCAAGGACGTTACTTTCCTCGAAACGGGATTCGCCTGCACTACCTCGACGAGGGGAATGGCCCTCCCGTGGTCATGGTGCACGGCAACCCCACCTGGTCGTTTTACTATCGCGATCTGATCCGCTCACTGCGCACCCATCATCGCTGCATCGCGCCCGATCACATCGGTTGCGGACTGTCCGACAAGCCCTCGCTGAAGGAATACGACTATTCTCTCTCCAGCCGGATTGCTGATCTCGATGCCCTCCTCGACCATCTCGGCGTGAAGCAATGTTCGCTCGTCATGCACGATTGGGGCGGGATGATCGGCATGGCCTGGGCGGTGCGACATCCCGAACGTGTGAGCCGTTTGGTCGTGCTGAACACCGGGGCCTTTCACCTTCCTCCCGATAAGAAACTCCCCTTTACGCTTTGGTTGGGCCGTAACACCTGGCTGGGAACACTCCTCATCCGTGGGTTCAATATGTTCTGCAAGACGGCCGCGCGGGTCGGCGTGCAGCGTAAGCCGATGCCGGCGGCCGTGCGTGCCGAGTTTCTGCGGCCCTACGACAGTTGGAAGAATCGCATCGCGGTGTCGAAGTTCGTGCAAACGATTCCACTAAAACCCGCCGATCCCGGTTACGAGATCGTCTCCGAAGTCGAACAAGGCCTCGAACGCTTGAAGAACGTGCCAATGCTGCTTGCCTGGGGGATGCGTGACTTCGTCTTCGACCATCATTTCCTGGCTGAATGGCAGCGGCGATTTCCCGAGGCCAAGGTGTTGAAATTCGAGGATGCGGGGCATTACATTCTGGAAGATGCGAGCGAGGAGTTGATTCCGAAAATTGGGGCGTTTTTGAAGACAAACCCGGGGCAAGCGACGGTATGAACTCGGCGGCAACCAACGTGGCATCGCATTTGAGCGTGCTCGCCGCTGCCGAGCCGGAGCGAACCGCGATTGTCCTGGCCGCCAATCCTGCCGTGTCGCTCACGTTTCGGCAACTTCACGAACAGAGCGATCGCCTCGCGCAAGGCCTGGAACGCATCGGCATTCGCCGGGGCGTACGGACCGTGCTGATGGTGCCGCCGTCGCTCGATTTCTTCACGCTCACGTTCGCACTCTTCAAGATCGGTGCTGTGCCAGTGCTGATCGATCCCGGCATGGGCATTCGCAATCTGGGCGTTTGTCTCGCGGAGGCGGAGCCCGAAGGGTTCATCGGCATCCCCAAGGCGAACCTGGCCCGCAAGCTCCTCGGTTGGTCGCGGGCTTCCATTAAAGTTACGGTGACGACGGGACGGCTCTGGGCTCAACATCGCACCGCCGATCTACTTCGCGAAAACACGGGCCCGTATCCGATCGCAAACAGCACGGCCGAGGAAGTAGCCGCGATTCTCTTCACGAGCGGCAGCACGGGGATCGCCAAAGGGGTCGTGTACACGCACGGCATCTTCGCGAACCAGGTCGAGCTTTTGCGGCGAACCTACGGCATCACCAACGGCGAGATCGATCTCGCGACCTTCCCCCTCTTCGCGTTGTTCGGCCCCGCGCTAGGAATGACCGCCGTGGTTCCTGATATGGATCCGACCAAGCCGGCGAAAGTCGATCCGCGCAAGATCCTGAAAGCGATCGAGCATTTCGGCGTGACCAATCTCTTCGGTTCCCCGGCCTTGATAAACGCGGTCGGTCGATTTGGACAGTCGAACGGCAGCAAACTGCCGACGCTGAAGCGAGTCATCTCCGCCGGGGCTCCGGTGCCGGCCAAGGTAATCGAGCGTTTCACGACCATGCTCGGCAAGGGCGTCGAAGTGCATACGCCCTACGGGGCCACCGAGGCGTTGCCCGTCGCGAGCATCGGGAGCGACGTGCTTTTGCGGGAAACTCGCCATGCGACCGATCGCGGCTGCGGAGTCTGCGTCGGTTTTCCCGTGGAACCCGTGCAGGTTCGTATCATTCCGATTACGGACGAGCCAATCGCGGAATGGAGCGATGAAAAATGCCTGAAACCTGGCGTAATCGGTGAGATCGCTGTGTCGGGGCCTGTCGTAACCCAGAGCTATTTTCGCCGACCACAAGCCAATGAACTCGCGAAGATTCCAGACCGAACCCTGGGCGTGAACTGGCATCGCATGGGCGATGTCGGCTATCTCGACGTGAAGGGCCGGCTTTGGTTCTGCGGCCGGAAGTCGCAACGCGTTGTCACCAAGGGGGGCACGCTGTTTACCATTCCGTGCGAGGCTATTTTTAACACGCACCCGGCGGTCTTCCGTAGCGCGCTGGTCCCGTGGCGACAGACCTCTGGTCTGTCGAACATTTCGACAGACCAGAGGTCTGTCGCCACCAAGGCCGTCCTCTGTGTGGAATTGGAAAGATCCGCTCCCGCGCACGATTGGCCGAAGATTCACCAAGAGCTTGCGACCCTTGCCCAGCGTTTTCCGCACACGCGGACGATCACGACCTTTCTGAAACACCAGGCGTTCCCCGTTGATATCCGGCATAATGCGAAGATCTTCCGCGAGAAATTGGCAATCTGGGCCAGTCACCAATTGGGTGAACCGGCGTCCGAGAACACCGAGGCCGTCGCACTTCCCCCCACGGAGGGCGACGGCATATGACCGCACTGGTCACCGGCGGCAACGGATTTCTCGGAGGTGCGATTGTCCGTGTGCTGCGCGCGCGGGGCGATTCCGTTCGCTCGTTTTCCCGGCATTCCGATCCACGCTTGACCGAGATCGGTGTCGAGCAGTTTACCGGCAACCTCGCGGATGCCACGGCCGTTTCGCGGGCCGTCGCGGGGTGTGACATTGTCTATCACGTTGCTGCCAAAGCGGGCGTCTGGGGCCGCTATCGGGATTATTTCGCCACCAACGTCACCGGATCCGTCAACGTTTTGAACGCTTGCCGTCAGCATGGCGTTCGCAAACTCGTTTACACCAGTTCACCGAGCGTGATCTATCACGGCGGCGACCTGGAAGGGGTCGATGAATCGATTCCCGATCCGAAACACTTCGAGGCCTATTATCCCGAAACCAAGGCGATTGCCGAAAAACAAGTGCTGGAAGCGAACGGTCCCGACCTGGCAACGGTCGCGTTACGGCCGCACTTGATCTGGGGACCGGGTGATCCGCATCTGATTCCACGGCTAATCGACCGGGCCAAGCGGGGGAAGCTGCGG
Organism: Planctomycetota bacterium; assembly: GCA_021413475.1. Taxonomy (GTDB): domain Bacteria; phylum Planctomycetota; class Planctomycetia; order Gemmatales; family Gemmataceae; genus JAIOQJ01. The sequence continues at coordinate 8,289 of JAIOQJ010000601.1, forward strand.
CGCATCGGTTCTGGAAATCCGAAGGTCGATGTCATCTACATCGACAACGCGGCCCACGCTCATGTCCTGGCCGGCGATCGGCTGGCTGCGGGCCAAGCATGCGCGGGAAAGGCCTATTTTCTTTCGCAAGGCGAGCCGGTGGTGCTTTGGGATTTTCTCAATAGTATCCTGCAAATCGTGGGGCTCGAACCGGTGCGTCGCCGAGTTCCGTTTTGGTTGGCGTGGTTCGCGGGGGCGACGCTCGAAACCGCTTATCGCACGCTCTTTTTGAAAAGCGAACCGCCCATGACGCGTTTCGTCGCCCGGCAGTTGGCAAGTTCGCACTGGTTCAACATCGCTGCCGCTCGACGGGATCTTGGGTACGAGCCAATCGTGTCAACCGACGAAGGGCTTCGGCGCCTGGCGGCAGCATTCAGCGATCCAAAAGCGTAATGCGACCAGAGGATGTCTCGCTGAAGAGAAATACCGGTCACGAAAACACGAAATGGTGAATGCACGAAAAAATGCAATTCTTATCTTCCGCTTTTTCGCCCTTTCATTCTTTCGTGTTTTCGTGTTTGTGTTCTTGATGATTTCCTCCGGTCGCTTACGCTCCCGGGTCGCCGTACAATGACATCCGAGTATTCTTGCCACCTCCGCCAAGGGTCAACATCGATGCGATTCGGCTGGCTAAAACGTCTGAACCGATCTCCCGGGCGGCCAGTTGCATCGCCGGCGATTCCCTTTCGAATTACGTGTACGTGCGGAAAGCAAGTAACCGGCGAGCGAACCACCGAAGCGCAGACAATTCCCTGCTCTGGTTGTGGCCATCCCACACTAGTCTTTCCGCTCAGCCCGCTGATGAGTTTGCGGGAAACGATCCGACTTGGATTGGAGAAGCCCTTACCAGTCCTGCCGGCACCGCCAAGACGACGAACAAAACGCGACCGCTGGCGGACGCCTTTGCTGGCCGCTGGATTTACTCTTGTTGTCGCCATTTCGTTTTTTCTGATTCTCTTTGAAAGTTCGTTGTTTCGCAAAGGGAAGAACCACTCACCACAGGATCGGACTTACATCGACGAACAGACGATGGAGGGAAAGCGTGCTATTGCCGATGGCAAATTCGCCAATGCCGCCATTCATTTTCGTCAGGCCCGCGAGCGGCTTGATAGCATCGATAAGAACCGCTTGAATCCCGAATCGCGATGGTTGGATCAGATGGATCGGGAAGCTTCGATCATCGCCGATATTTCCGGCGAATCGATCAACGATATTCTGCAACTTGCGCGTGGCCTGGGTGATTCGCATTGGAAAGAACAGTTCAAGGCCCGCTACGAAAACAAAGCCATCATCTTCGATACGCTCGTCTACTCCGCCGGAGGAGGTGTTACCCGCATCGACTTTGCCGGGTACATCGGCGGCAACCCCGTTCGTATCGAGATTCATGGGGCGGCATCTCTGCGCGGCAAACTCACCGATCAACCAATCCGGTTGGTCATGGGCGCCCGCCTTGGCGAAGCACGCAAGGAAAAAAACGGAAGTTGGCTGATTCTGATGAAACCGGAGAGCGTCGTGCTTTTTACCGATCCTACCATGTTCCAAGGTTCATCGGTGCCGGTGGATAGCGACATGGCCGAGGTTCTGCGGCGGCAGGCAGCGATGCTTGATATTGTGCCGCCCGGATAGGGAGTTCTCATCCGAGCCCGAAGCGCCAGCAAGGGAATCGACTCCCTTGCTGGCGCTTCGGGCTCGGATCACTATCGCATCACCGTCTCGGTCCGCACTTGGATGGCTCGTTTCGCCGGGTCATCGCCTGAAAGTACCTCATAATATTCCTTGCGAATCGTCGCACCGGGCAAAATAACAAGTAGCTTTCCTTGCCACGCTGGTCCAAGAAAGACCAGAATCGATTTCAAATTCCATTCCGACAGATCCCTCAGATAGTTCGTCGGCTCGCGGCCGCTGTAGCCATTAATCACCGGCACGCCAGCCTTGAAGCCAGCCCACATCGCCGCGATTTCCTGGTAGGCGTTCACGCTGGGCCCGCCCGATTCTCGATAAACGAACACGGCATCGGCACCGTTGATTTCACGGGATAATCGTTCGATCCGCGGATACGCTTCGGCTCGCTCGAATGATTCGATCTCGAAGCGAACATGCTCAGCGATGCCGACAAACATGAGAGCGAACGAAAGCCAGGCACGCAACCGAGTGGATGGTATATTCGCCGTGAAGATCACCTCGATTGCGTGTAGTGTGCCGATCAAGCCGCGGCCGATAGCTCGGATCGAGTTCGCGCCTGGAACCGTCTCAAATACGAAGTACCACAAGGACCGATCATCCCCCGTCTTGAACGTGACCAGCACGAGAACAAGGCAACAAAGGATACTCGACAGCGAAAGAATCGCGGCTTTTTGCTGGAAATAATCACGCCGGAGTTGCAATATCGACCACAGAAACGCAACGAGCGCCGATAGATAAAACGCGATTCCGATACCGAGATGCTGCTCGGGAAGGTGTTCATAGTCGTCTGGCACCAGCCGCAAATCAAGTAATGAATGGGCGGGAAAAGCGAGCCATGCCGTTAGCTTGGGCATGAAGTAGAGGCATTCGAAATATTCCCGCCTTTCGCTGGCGTTGCCCAAGTAATAGTTGCGAAAGAACAACCCCAGCCCAACGACCCAGATGATGAACGTCACGAAAATCAACCAGTGGTTCATTTTCCAAAAATCCACCAGACGCGCCAAAATGCGACGGTCGAATGGTAAGAGAATTAGAAGCCAGATGCCGAGTGTCAAAAACAAGAACCAACCTAGATGAATGCTGGCGAGTAACTGCCAGGCCGTGAGAAGCAAGAGGTAAACCCAGCGTCGCCGGGTTGGCTCCTGAAGCATTTTCCAGAAATGCCAGATAATGAACGGCCCAAAGGCCTGCGGTAACAACTGTTGATGGCAGAACTGATCCTGCCGCGGCAAGCCGAACGCGAAGAGAAAGGCACCGAGTACCGCGAGAAACGGGTTAATGCCGAACCAGCGTAGCACAACGTACATCGCCAAGTAGTTGGTGGCGGAGATAATCAATATCCACCATTGCCAGGCATTCTCCTCATTGCAGGTGAGCCGCAGGCCCCAGTAAAGTGGGGCAACACCGATCAAGTTTTCCGAGAACGTTAGTGTCTTGGGCACGGGGTGAAAGAAACGCGGCGACCAAAATGTGGCCGGGTATTTCGAATCGCTTACCCAGTGCCAGGAGTGTTCGAGGAAATAATGATTCAGGATGGTATCGCCCGGGTCGGCCGGCATTCGCTTGAAACCACTGAGGATCATCGGATGAAAGCCAACCAGCAAGCCGCCGAACAGACCAGCCAAGCAGAGGATCCAGGTCCAGCGTGGTTTCGCCGACGGTATGGTTGAAGACATCGGCCACTTCACGAAGAGAAAGGATCGAACGAGTGAAGAAGAATTCCCGTTGGGGGGACCAGCTTCGATCAGCTATACTTTTCTCATCGTATGATCGTCGCCCGCGTCCGCAAGGATTCGTTTCACACGCCCCTCGCCAATTATGGCTCTAAAAATCGACGGCATCATCGAACGGATTACCTTCCACAATCTCGATAGCGGGTATGTGGTGTTGAAAGTCCACGTCAAAGGGCATCGCGATTTGGTCACCATCGTGGGCCAACTCTCGGCAGCAGTCGCCGGTGAGTTCGTGGAGGCCGAGGGCGATTGGGTGAACGACCGTGAACATGGTCTGCAGTTTAAAGCCGACACACTGCGTACCACGCCGCCGCACACGATCGCGGGGATCACTAAGTATCTTGGCTCCGGGCTCATCAAGGGGATCGGCCCCACCTATGCCAAGCGGATCGTCGAGATCTTTGGCGAACGGACGCTCGACGTCATCGACAAGACACCGTCGCATCTCTCTGAAATCAAGGGAATCGGCAAGCAGCGGCTGGAACGCATCCGCAAAAGTTGGGAAGAACAACGCGGCGTGCGGTCCGTGATGGTCTTCCTGCAATCGTACGGCATCGGCACCGCCCGCGCCATCCGCATCTACAAGACTTACGGCGACTCGGCCGTGGATAAGATCAAGAACAACCCCTATCGCCTCTCGGCCGATATCTGGGGCATCGGCTTCAAGATTGCCGACGACCTGGCCATGCGGCTGAACTTGCCAAAGGATTCTCCCCTCCGAGCTCGCGCGGCCGTTCGTTACGTGCTTCAAGAATGCAACACTCAAGGGCACGTCGGCTTTCCCGAAATCGGCATCATCGACCGCACCGTCGAGCTGACGCAGATCACGCCCGAGATCATTCGCGGCGTCATCGAACAAGGACGGCAGGAAGACGAATTCGTCCGCGATCAACCTCCCGTACCGTTCGAACCGTTCGGCGAGGAACCGTGGCTTTTTTTGAAGGCGTCGTACCAGGCGGAGGTCGGCATCGCCAAATCGATCCGCCTGTTGCGCAGCCGCAATCATCCATTGCCGGCCATTGATATCGAGAAGGCACTGGCTTGGGTCGAAAAGCAGATCGGCTTTGAACTGGCCGCTTCGCAACTCGAAGCGATCCGGGCGGCGACGACCGAAAAGGTTCTCGTCGTCACCGGCGGCCCGGGCGTCGGCAAGACCACGATCGTCAAGGGAATCATCGAAATCTTCGCGGCCAAGAAATTGAAAGTCGCCCTTGCCGCCCCGACGGGTAGGGCCGCGAAACGGCTTTCGGAATCGACGGGCCGCGAGGCGAAGACCATCCATCGTTTGCTCGAGTTCAATGCGGAATCAGGCGGGTTCACCAAGGATTCCAGCGAGCCAATCGATGCCGAGTTGCTGGTCGTCGATGAAGCGTCGATGATCGACGTCAATCTGATGAATCAGTTGCTGAAAGCGATTCCACCGTACACCTGCGTGATCTTCGTCGGCGACGTCGATCAGCTTCCCTCGGTGGGACCAGGCACCGTGCTTGCGGATCTGATTGAATCGAACAGCATTCGCGTCGTTCGCTTGACCGAGATTTTCCGTCAGGCGGGACAAAGCTGGATTATTCGGGCCGCCCATGCAATCAACAACGGCGAGGAGCCGGAGTCCGCGCCGTCGAATTCGGGCGATTTCTTTTTCATTGAAGTCGATGAGCCGCCGATGATCATCGATCGAATCGTGCAAATGGTCCGCGAACGGATTCCGGCACGCTTCCATCTCGATCCGCTGCGAGATGTGCAAATCTTGACGCCGATGAACAAGTCCGAGATCGGTGTCACGCATTTGAATCAGATATTGCAGGATGTGCTCAACCCGATCCGTGCCGGATCGAAGCGAGTCGAGCGTTTCGGCACCGGTTTCCGTGAAGGGGACAAGGTGCTGCAAACGGTCAACAATTACAATAAGGAAGTCTTCAACGGCGATATCGGTCGCATCGTGGATATCGATGAAACCGACCAGGAGGTATTAGTCGAGATCGATGGCCGTCAAGTTCTCTACGATTTCAGCGAACTCGATGAACTGGTCCTGGCATACGCGACGACGATACATAAATCACAAGGTTCCGAATATCCAGCGGTGATCATCCCGCTCCATACGCAGAACTACGTGATGCTCCAGCGCAATTTGCTCTACACGGGCGTGACGCGCGGGAAGAAACTGGTCGTGATCGTCGGCAGCCGCAAGGCGTTGCGAATTGCCATTCAACGACAAGACACGGCGAGACGATACTCGCTTTTGCGTTGGCGGTTGCAAGAAGCGACGACCACGTAGCCATTTATGAGAGATCGCTTCCTTATGCTCGATCGAACACCCGAAGACTGGAACCGCTGGCTCGAGGAGTTCAGCGCGAACATCGATCGCGAAGGCTGGCGCGGGATCCAGTGCTTTCTACGCTGGATCCAGGTCCGCGCTCAGAACGGCCATACCGTGCCCGATTTTCTTCCCGGTCTGGAAGGCGACATTTTCCACAGCATGCTGCTGCGCCGGCTGCTATCCGGGAAGGATCCGCTGCCGTTCCCGCCGCCCGAATCGTTCGGCAAAGCTTGGTACGAACTGATCGAAACCGGCCAAGCGGAAGGAGTCGAGGTCCGACCTTGGGAGTGGGCACCGGAGGTAAAAATCGCGATCAATCAAGGAATCTGGACGATTCTGGAAAAGACTTCGGATACGGATGTGGTGGTGACCTATCGCGAAGGCGGCGAGCGATTTCGGCTGTCGAAGCGCGGTGACGGCACATGGGGAATGGAACTCCTCCCCGGTTAGCCGCCTACATCACCTTCGCCATGATCAACGTCATGTCGTCAATCGGCCGTTGTCCCGCTCGAAAATCAGCGACATCTCGGATCATGGTGCCCGCCCACGCCGAGGCCTCTTCATGATCGGGCAGCGCCGGCAGCGACTCGCCGAGGCGGTCGGTTCCATACGATTCGCCCAAGTCGTTGCGAGAATCAGGGATGCCGTCGGTGAAGAAACAGAGTCGATCGCCCGGTGTGAGTTGCAAGCATTGCTCGCGATAAATCTCTTCCGGGCTGATGCCAAGCAGGAAACCACGCGCTGACAGCGGTTGCAAGCGATTCTCGCGGGCCGACCAGTGAAACGGGAAAGGATGCCCAGCGTTCGCGTAAGTGAGTTTCCGAGTTCGGCGATTGAAGACGCCATAAAAGGCCGTGACGAATCGCTCATCGGTCAAATCTTGCAGCCGGTTATTGAGAGAGGCGAGGACCTCGGACGGTGAACGGGTGCGTGAAGCGATTTCGACAAACGCGAAACGCGCCATGATGGCAACCATCGCGGCGGGAATGCCGTGACCGCTGGCGTCAGCAATTAAAATGCCTAGGTGTTCGTCGTCGGGTTGGGCGAAATCGTAATAGTCGCCGCCGAGCGGATCGAGCGGAGCGTAGTGGACACCCAGCGAAATCTCCGGCCAGGCCGGCGGCGAGTGCGGCAGCACCGATTTTCGCTGCAGGCGGGCGGCCGACTTCATGTAGTGGCTCATCTCCTGGTCGCGGACCATCAGTTGCTCGATGGCGCGTTTCAGTTCGACCGTTCGCGCATCGACCGTCGTTTTCAGATACTCGGCACGCCGGCTAATGAGCTGCCGAGCCGACACAATGCCGATCACTTTCCCGTTCTCGACGACCGGTAGATGGCGGACACGCAACCGTTCGAGGCTCGTGAGTGCCTGGTCCCAGCCAGCATCCGGCTCAATTGTATAGGGGTTCGGCGACATCCATTCGCCAAGTTCCGTCGTCCGCCACCCAGGAGACGCCCCGGCCGCCCGACGGAGAAAGTCACGCTCGGTGAAGATGCCCACGAGTCGATCGTCTGCGACGATTAGCACCGCGCCGACGCGAAGCTTGTTCATCAAATCAAGCGCTTCTTGAATTGGTCGATCTGGAGTCAGGCAGATCGGTTTTTCGGTCATTACCTGACGAACCGTGATATTTTGCAAAAGAGACATCAGGGAAAAATATGGAATGGGACCGTCGTCGTCGCATCGGATGTGAAAGTCGTGCTCGCGGTCAAAAAACTAAAAGTAAATTCGATGAATATTAGACTGCAATCTTGACCCATCCCGTCCGATCATCCATGATTACACCATCCCTATTGGCTCAGGAGGACCTTTCTAATGCCTCAATGGATTCGTCAGGCCGCGGCGATCCCCGTTTATAACGGGCAGATTTGCCTAGTAACTTCAAGCAGCGGAAGACGTTGGGTGATTCCTAAGGGCGTCATCGAACCAGGTCAGACGGCCGGCGAGACCGCCTTACAGGAAGTATGGGAGGAAGCCGGGCTCACCGGAGTGCTCCACTCAGAGCCGGTTGGCACCTATCTTTACGAAAAGTATGGCGGCTTGTGTCACGTCATGGTGTACCTCATGAACGTGGCCGACGAATCGGAAGAATGGCCCGAACGCCTCTCCCGACAGCGAGTCTGGTTGCCGATCGAGGAAGCGGCGGAACGAATCAGAGAACCTGGCCTGCGAGAGATCCTTGAATCGATCTTCCGCTCCGGACGCACGGCCGAGAACGCCAGCTTTGTCGAGGTATTGGCATAGAAGCCTCCGATATTTCGGAGGCTTTTCGCGTTTGGATGCGTTCGCGCTCCTCTCCGGAAACCCTACGAGGAGCGGCTAA
>JAIOQJ010000602.1 GCA_021413475.1 Planctomycetota bacterium
TCTGGACCATGAAGCCGGACGGAAGCGCCCAGAAGGTGCTCGTCGATCAGCAGCAGGTCTTCGACTACGACTGGTCGCCGGATGGCAAATGGATTGTCTACGCCCGTTCGGATGGTTCGTTTGCCAGTGAGTTGTACATGATGCCGTCCGACGGAAGTGAACCTGCCCGCAATGTCACTCGCTACGCGACTTACAACGGCGACATTTCCTGGAACAACTCCGGCAACAAGATCTGCTTCTTGAGCCAGCGCCGCAGCACCTTTGCGATGCACACTCTTTCACTTCAGAAGCCGGCCGCGGCGAATTCGTCCGCAGCCTCGTCGATCACTTCCACCGGTGCGATCGACTGGGAAGACATTCATTTACGCGTCGATCGGCCGGGCAACAACCTGGCGAATGAAGGTACGATTTCCCGAAATGGCCGCTGGATCGCCTACCGGGCCAATTCGGGTGGCGATGATCTTTGGCTTGTCAGTACCGATGGCTTTGTCATGCAGCGACAATCGTTCGGCAGCGCTGCTCCTCGGCAGATTCGCTGGTCGAAGAATTCTCAGACCATCTGGTTTCTCGACGGCACGGGATCGCTGCGCAACGTGAGCCTCGGCTTGGGTGGCGTCCCCGCGACGGCCGGGCCGGCTCCGACTCCGAGTTTCGTCAGTTTCACCGCCAAGATGATGATCCGCCGCGATGAGGAATACGCCCAGATGTTCGAGCAAAGCTGGCGGGCTCTTTCCAGCTTCTTTTACGACACCAAGCACCACGGCGCCGACTGGCGAGCCATTCGCGAGAAGTACCGCCCGATGGTCGATCATGTTGCCCTCAAGGAAGATCTTTATTCGCTCATCAGCCTGATGCTTGGCGAACTTAACGCCTCGCACCTGGGTATCACGGGCAGCGGCCGCTTCCCCGATGAATACACCGCCAATCTCGGCCTGATTTTCGATGAATCTTATCGCGGGCCGGGGTTGAAGATTAACGAGGTTTTGAAACGGGGCCCGGCCGACAGACGCAACTTACATCTTGCCCAGGGCGATATAATCCTGGCGATCGACCGCAACGAAATTACCGACAAGACCAACATCAGCCAACTGCTGAACGGAAAGGTCGGCGATATGGTTCTCCTCGATGTGACTAGCAACCCCGCTGATCCGAAAGCGAAACGACGGATCGAAATCGCGGGCACTGATCGAGGGGTGGTTTCCAACTTGATGTATCAGCGCTGGGTGGCTCAGAATGCCGAGATCGTCACCAAACGGAGCAAGGGTTCTCTCGGGTACATCCACATCCCGAGCATGGACGATCAAGGGCTCGAACAGTTCGTGCGCTCGCTCTATTCCGATAATTTCGACAAGGACGCCATCGTCATTGACGTTCGTCACAACGGCGGTGGGTTCACGCACGATCAAGTGCTCAATTATCTCGGTGCCCGCGAGCATACGTTTTTCCGCCAGCGGGATGGTGGCGAAGGGCTCGTTTTGCGCTCATACGATCGCAAATGGACGAAACCTTCGGTGGTCTTGATCAACAATCGGTCGTATAGCGACGCGGAGATTTTTCCGAGTGCGTTCCGAACGTTGGGCTTGGGCAAGGTCGTCGGTCAAGCGACGGGCGGCCTCGTCATCGGTACAACTTCGACACGGCTTATTGATGGTTCAACGTTCCGCTTGCCGCGCACGGGAGTGTACACCGTCAAGGGCGTGAATATGGAAAAAGAAGGCGTATCGCCCGACGTTGCCATCGATGCGTTGCCCGAGGATTTGGCCAAAGGGAACGATGCCCAGATCGACAAAGCCGTCGAAGTGTTGATGCGCGATGTGGTCGAATGGAAGAAGCTAAAAGGGACGCTCGCGGTGACGCCAGGAGGCGGAACACCGATGCCGCCCATGACAACGCCAATGCCGAAGTGATCAAGGAGACCGCTCGGGTGGTTTCGGACGCCCGTGTTTTGGAAATTCCTTCATGATTTTTTCTCGTGCGTTACCGTTTCGGTTCTTTGCAAGGTAGTATTCAATCGAGACACCAATGAATTTGCATCCAGACGTTACCTCCGAGGTGTGCCGTGCCGGAATCTTTGCTAGTCAACTGGTATAATGAACTGCCTCACTTCCAGACCGGGGACGACCCGGATCTCTGGACCAGCCAAATGCACAAGGCTCTTCGCCATTTCCGTCGAAAAGTCCGTGTCCGCTACTTTGAAGGAACACTTCAACGACTACTTGATCATCCGTCCGTTCGCACCCGCCGGGCGGCCGTCCTTGCTCTCGGTTTGACCGGAACCGTGCAGTCTAATGCTCCTCTGGCGAAATTGCTGCACGACGAGGACGAACTCGTTTCGAAGACCGCCAGCGATTCGCTTTGGGAAATCTGGTTCCGCGGCGATAACGATGAGGCAAGTCTCGAACTGCAACGAATCATGCACCTGCCGGACCGCGAACAGGTGATGAACGGCCTGGAGCAGTTAATCAAAGACAAGCCCGAATTTGCCGAAGCCTACAACCAGCGGGCGATCTTGCACTATCAGCACGGACAATTCGCGAAATCAGTCGCCGACTGTGAAAAAGTGATGGAACTCAACCCGTTCCACTTCGGTGCCCAGGCGGGCATGGGCCAGTGCTACATCAAGCTTCGGAAGTATTCTTCCGCTCTGCGGGCTTTTCAGCTCGCTCTCGACATTAACCCGACGCTGACCGATCTGACCGAGACGATCCGCAATCTGCAAGGGATTGTCGAAGAAAGTTAACGCACGACGGCCAAGGAAGGCCGTCCTACGAAGAAGTAACCTCATTCTTCGTAGGACGGCCTTCCTTGGCCGTCTTCCTATTCATCTCTTCGCTTTTTGTTCCAGCGATTCCAGTTCCCAAAGCAGATCCGTTCGATCGGCGTATGCCGTCTGATCGGGCGGACCGTTGGCGTGAAAGAGCCTACCACGTCGTGGTCGTTCGTGAAGGGCCAACAAAGTCCCGGCCACGGTGCCGCGTTCCGGACCGTGCAGGCAGATGGGAACCGGCAATCCACCCTGGCAGGCGATCATTCGCAACGCGTCAAACGATTCGTCGAGTGTTCTGGGTACCGATTGGTAAAGTGTTTCCAATGCCCAGACACAACGTGGATCAGTAGGGTCGTTGACGTCGCCGTTCGTCAGGATGTGGAAACCAGGGGCCAAGCTGCGCACACGCAGCCAGTCGCCTCCATGAATGATCCAAAGCGAATCCGAATCGGCACAAAGTAAATTGCAACCAGCGTATTGATCGGTCGCGAGTGCTTTCGCTGCGTGCTGCGAGGCTTCGCGTGCGGATCGACAAGCCAGCAATTCCGTGACGAGCAAACCGCGGCTGCGCGGTTGTTCGGCAATCTTGCTTTTCTTGCGATTGGTGACCGCGATAATCACCCTTGAAGAATTCATCCCAAACCAAGTCCCACCTGCGATCGGATCGATCCCGGCCACGAAAGGGAGCGGACCGGGACGCAAATCGAGGGTCGTTCCCCCGCGAGCGTACGCCTCTTCCCGATTGGCCGCCATGATGATGGGAACATCATCGATCATTCGGTGAAGAACGGCGATCAAGCACATGGTGAGAGGTAGCCCGGATCAAAGAATTGGGATGTTGCGGCGAGCAAGGGTTGTCGCTGATCGGCGAGCCACGTTGCGTAAGCTCCTGGAGGATTATTCATTTGGTTTGCAGTCCTCCAGGAACTTACGCAACCTGGCTCGCCTGGTCGGGTCAATCTTCCATCAAATACAGACCGCGTCCACAACTGTTGCAGTAGATGAAGCGGCCCTGAACCAGTTCATGGAGATTCTGAGCGGTGACGGCGGTGTGACAGTTCCCGCAACTTCGGTCCTTCACGGCCGCGAGGGCATCGGGTCCGTGAGCCTTGAAGAGGCGATCGTACTGCCCGCGAATCGCCTCCGGCATCTTGCTATCGACCGACTTGAGTTCCGCTTCGGCCCGCTTCATTTCAGTCTGCAATTTTTCGAGATGTTCTTTCGACTCGGTTTCAAATTTTGCGAAATCCGCTTTCGCTTTCTTCACCTGTTCTTCCAGCGGCGGGATTTTCGCGGTTTTCTCTTCAATATCGGTGAACGCGGAGAGAATCGAATCTTCCAATGCCTGGATATTCAGCTTGGCAGAGGCGATCTCGGTTTCTTTTGCCTCGACCTCTTTCGGGGTCTTCATGTCGCTCATCTGTTTTTCGAACTTTTGCAATTGCTGGGCGGTGGACTTCATCTGCAACTCGCGGGCTCCATTTGCCGCCTTCAGGCTCTTGATCTGGTCCAAAGCATCCTTCAACGTCTGTTCGTTCTTCGCGATCCGGGCGAGATGAGCCTTGTGCTTACGCGGCTGATTCTCGATCTCGTTGTGTAGCTCGCGGAGGTGCAAGCGGATCCGATGAATTTCACGGAGGAGAGTGTTAATCGCGGAAGCCATGAATTGCGGTCCTTGATTCGGCCGAATGCCAGGAGGGTGGATGAAGTCTTGAGAATCCACCCGGGATTTTTTGCCGAGCGAGCGGTCTCGTGACCCCGCTCTTCAAAATGCGGCATGATGCATCAAATTCATTCTATCAATAAAAGAAAAAGGCGGCCCGAAGGCCGCCTTAGTTGGCTTACTGTTTCGCGCTTCCGTCCAGGAAGCCCTCCAACTGTCTACTGCGAACAGGATGTTGCAGTTTGCGGACAGCCTTGGCTTCAATCTGGCGGACACGCTCGCGAGTAACTTTGAAAATACGGCCCACCTCTTCAAGAGTGTAGGTGTAACCATCGCCCAGTCCGTAGCGGAGTTTGATGATCTCCCGTTCCCGGTAGGTCAGCGTCTTCAGCACGGACTCGATCTTGTCCTTGAGCATCTCTTGCGTGGCTGCGTTGACCGGCGACTCCGCGCTTTCATCTTCGATGAAGTCGCCGAAGTAACTGTCTTCGCTTTCGCCCACCGGCCGATCGAGGCTGATCGGGTGCCGGCTGATCTTGAGGACCCGCTTGGTTTCCTCGTAGGAAATGCCCGCTTCCTGGGCCGTTTCCTCGATCGTTGGTTCGCGGCCAAGTTGCTGGAGAAGCTTCTTCGAGACGTTGCGAAGCTTGCTCATCGTCTCGATCATGTGAACCGGAATGCGGATCGTTCGGGCCTGGTCGGCAATGGCCCGGGTGATCGCCTGGCGAATCCACCACGTCGCGTAAGTCGAGAACTTGTAGCCGCGGCGATACTCGTACTTGTCGACTGCCCGCATCAAGCCGGTGTTTCCTTCCTGAATCAGGTCGAGGAAACTCAGCCCGCGGTTGCGGTACTTCTTGGCAATCGAGACCACCAAACGCAGGTTGCCGCCCGAAAGTTCCCGCTTGGCTTGCTCGTATTCCAGGAAGCGGCCGTTCATGATCTCGACCCGTTTCCGCAGGGCGGCCGGCTCTTCGAGGGTCATGAGCATCAAATCGCGGAGTTCTTTTTCGAGATTCGACCGATCTTCCTTGGCTGCGCGATTCCCGCGCAATTTCTCGACTTCTTCCTCGATCTCGGTCATCCGTGAGGAGATCTGCTCCATCTTCTTCATCAGCGGTTGCACCTTCTGGGTGCGGATGCTGAGTTCTTCAACCAGCGTGACCGTCTTGCGGCGGCGGAGCTTGATCTGACGGCGAAGCGTATCCTTCTCATCGGCAGAGGTACGCTCGTCGATGAGTTTGTTGAAGTCCTCGATGTTCAGATCCATCAACGGCTCGAGCGTCCGCAGGTTATGCGGCATGCGTGCCAGGATCTTTTCCTTTTCGAGGTTCTCGGTCTGCGAGACCTTGACCGTGCGATCGAAAGGAAGCTCGCCGGAATGGACCCGTTTCAAGGTTTCGAAGACGCCGCGCATGGCGAAGTCGCATTCGAGAACTTTACGGCGGAAGCGGCGGCGCGTGACCTCGATCTTCTTCGCCAGGTTGATTTCCTGGTTGCGATTGAGCAGCGGGATCTCGCCCATCTGCGTGAGGTACATGCGGACCGGGTCGTCGATCTGCTTGCCATCCCCTTCATCGTAAATGGGGACGTCCGCATCGCGGAGCAATTCCTCATCGGAAAGGGCGGCCTGGTCGGGCTCGCGTTCCTCGGCCTGGTCTTCCTCGATAATCGAAATCCCGTTTTGTTCCAGGATTTCGAGGATCTGGTCGAGGCGTTCCGGCTCGATCGTATCAGGCGGAATCTGGGCGTTGACCTGGTCCCAGGTCAAATAGTTCGTCCGCTTGCCGAGTTCGATGAGAGCCTTCAGGCTGTCGTCGATTTTCACTTCCATCCAAAGTCTCCTCGACTCGTTTCGATTCCTGACCCGGTTGGGGAAGTCCGACCGCTGGTGAGGGCGGCAGAAACAACCCCTAGCGATCATCGCCCGGGGATAAGAAATCGTTTCCCATCG
>JAIOQJ010000603.1 GCA_021413475.1 Planctomycetota bacterium
TTGTTAAGATTTTCGATATTTAGTGCTGACCCCACACTACTACCCAGGCCGCTGCCCAACAACGGGGCAGCGGCTGGTGACACATCGGGCAACGAAAATACACGAACTGGTCCAGCGGTTCTGCCCAGCAAACCGCCTGCAGTTGGGGTCCAAACGTCAGACCTGAGTCTAGAGCGCGGTCTCTCCCGTCTCGCCGGTTCGAATTCTCACGACCGAGGCCAAATCGGTGACAAAGATCTTTCCGTCGCCAATTTTGCCGCTCCGCGCCTTGGTCATGATCAGGTCGATCACTTTTTGGGCGTCTGGAGCCTTGACCACCACCTCGATCTTCACCTTGGGGATGAACTCCACCACGTATTCCGCTCCGCGATAGGTTTCCGTCTGCCCCTTCTGGCGTCCGAAACCGCGGACCTCGGTAATAGTCATGCCATGGTAACCGGCGGTGACCAAGGCGCTCTTGATGTCATCCAAAAGGTGATGGCGGCTGAGGGCTTCGATTTTCTTCATGATCGGGGATACCTTATCTGGGAGCTCAGTGTCTCTTCAGAGCCACCGAGCAGTATTTTTGGGTGAGTTATGCACATGGGGGTCAAAGGCAATTCGCCGCCAGCCACCCCGGCTTGGACCGACCAGGTGACCGGCCGATCCAAGCCATTGGGGTGTCCTTCTGGCCAGGCGGTAGCCAGAACTCCGTCGCTTCGATGGTCGCTTGCGCGAGGCACATCAAAATTGCCTTTAATTTTCTCCGGCCAATTGGAAATCGGGATATCCAAGGCAACCCATTTCCGGACCGTCGAGACCTTCGATTTCCACTTCCTTGCTCACGCGAATCGGCGTGATCAGGTTGGTGATCTTGAACATGATGAAGGACACGACAAAGCCAAACACCAGCACCGTGACGGCGCTAAGTGCTTGAGCCATGAACTGCGAGGAATCGCCATAGAGCAACCCTCGCACGCCGTCGGAGCCGGCCTTCTTCACCCATTCGTCACGCACGACACCGTTCCAGCCGGCGCCGTACTTGCCGTTGGCAAAGATTCCCAAGGCGAGCACGCCCCAGATGCCGTTCACACCGTGGACCGAGATGGCGCCCACCGGATCGTCGATACCCAGGCGGTCCCAAAAGAACACGCTGAATACAACCACCACACCGGCGATGCCGCCGATCAAGGCCGCAGCCCAACTATCGATGAACGCACAGGGGGCGGTAACCGCCACCAGTCCGGCCAACATGCCGTTGCATAGCATCGACGTATCGGGCGTCAACTTCGTGGCCCTCAGCGTCTCCATCGTGGCCAGCGAGCCGAGCACGCCTGCCAGCATCGTATTAACAACGACGACGCTGATCCGCAGATCGGTGCCGGAGAGCGTTGATCCCGGATTGAACCCGAACCAACCGAACGCCAGGATGAATGTTCCAACCACGACCATGGGTATGTTATGACCGGCCAGGGCCACCGGCTTGCCATTAACGTATTTGCCGATGCGCGGACCGATGATGATCGCCCCAACTAGGGCAATCACACCTCCCATCGAGTGGACCACGCCTGAGCCGGCGAAGTCCACCGCTCCATGCCCCAGGTTCCAGTTCTTGCCCGCTTGCGCGAGCCACCCTCCTCCCCACACCCAGTTGCCATAGAGGCAGTAAGGCAATGCAATCCAAAGACCAAACAGGCAGAAGTTTTTCCAACTCCAGCGCTCGGCCATCGAACCGGTGGGGATCGTGGCAGTCGTGTCCATGAACACCATCATGAAGAAGAACATCGCCATCACGCTGACATCGTCCATGCCTGACAGAAAGAAACCCTTGGTTCCCATCAGTCCAAACTTGGGCAAGTTGGGCTCTCCCCCGATGCCGATCCCTTGATTGAGCACGGACAGGCCAGGACCAAGCGACGAATACCAGCCCGGCGGCACTGGGCCGTTGAACCAGTTGCCCCAGCCGATGGCGAAACCGTACACCCAGAACGCGAGGCAACCCAGCGGATAGATCATTAAGTTCATGGCGGAAGTATGCGAGCTGTTCTTGGCGCGGCACAGGCCCGTTTCGACCATCATGAAGCCCGCTTGCATGAACATGACGAGGAAACCGGCAATCAGCACCCACACCATGTTGATCGAGAACATGTTGTGCGCGACGCGATTGTAGAGATCCTCATTGGACATCTTGGAAGGAACATCAGCACCCGGAGCGGGTGTGATCCAGACGCCCGCAGTGCCGCCACCCGCATCGCGCCACCACGGAGCCTTCGGATCGGGGCGGGTGCCGGAGAAGTAGGGAGGCACCGTTGGCGTGTCCGCCGCGGTTGCCGCAGCCGCGG